>JBDRDZ010000082.1:0-7562 GCA_043820165.1 Patescibacteria group bacterium | reverse complement strand
AAACATCACCCGAGCTGACGTGCAAGATGTTTATCAAACTCATTACCAAACCGGCTTTGCTGTACCGATCGAAATCACGAGTTCGCCAAATGATACCGGAGACAGCGTCTTTGTCTACGCTTTCAATTACAATATGAATCGATTTGAACTGATTGACACCCAATGGTACGAGTTCGAATAGAAACAAAAACAAGCCCCGGATCCTAGATCCGGGGCACTTTTTTATTCTTGGTCGTATCTGGCTAAAAATTCTTCTCGCGTCATCGTTGCATTTTTTATCGGTCGGTCGCTCTCGGGGAAGTGGGCGTCGATGACTTCCTGGGGTGTCTCGGAAATTTTAAATCCGAGTCGTTTTTTCATCTCTCCGTAAGTTTTCGTGGCGTTCAGCCAAGACGACCCGCCAATCATTTTGATATCAGGATTTTCACGGACGATATCAACGACCTTTTCAAGCCCATCACGGTAATACTCTTCGATTTTATCTTTCACCTCGAATGACGGCGCTAGGTGCAGCTGCAGATGGTCACCATGAATGCCGTAAGAAATTCGTTCGTTGACCGGCGTAAAGCCTTGAATTTCCATAATTTCTCGAGCATCAGAATCCTCCATTTGCCGAGCGTGAGTCGCACGTAATTCAAACATAGGTTGAGCTGCTTTAATCACTGCGTCAGCGAATGCTTCTTCGTCATCCAATTCATTGGCCGCTTTAATCTCTGCCCTCATTTCCTCAATCGCCTCTTCCCCAAGCATCTTTTTGACAAAATCTTGCCCAAAAAAACCTTCAAACGGTTTCATGAGTACCGCGAGTCGCTCTTCCTTACTGGAAACACCCTCTATCATTTCCGGCAGCCTTTCCCGAGCCTGCTTTTCCATGTTATTGATTTTTTCTCTGGCTTCGGCTTGCGCCGCTTCTGCTTGTTCTGACATATAAACTAGCTTATCACATCTAAAATTTGCTCTAAAGCCTCCTCTGGCGTGCCGTCATTTTGGATAACGTGCTCAAACTTTGCCGCCCACTCCTTGAATTCATCATATTTATACTCGAGCCCACCTTGATCGCGTTTATCTGCTTGCTCAGCGTCCCGATCTTGCAGTCGCGCTCGGTAAACTTTGAGGGAGGGCAAGAGCATAATCTTAATTGAGTCGTTCGGAAAGACCTTGGGATCAACATCAGCCATGCCAATCAAGACGTTTTCATCATCTTGATGATCTTGAATGATCTTTTTGGCCTGAGTAATCCGCCCTTGGGTATTTTCTGGTCTTGATCCATGCTCCTCAAGATCAAAAGCTGGCAGACCTTTAGTCTTGGCGGTCTTAATAATGGTTGATTTGCCCGAGCCTGGTGGGCCGAGGAGTAAAATGAGGCTCATATAAACCGATTCTATCACAAAATTCCTGCCAGGAGGCGGTGATCCAAAAAGGAACATCGATCCGGTTCGAACTAGTCTATCTTTTTAAGTAACTCAGTCACAATCTCGTCGGCTATTTTCCCTTCAGTGATAATTGTTTCTCCAGCCTCAACTTTGGAGACCATACTGTGCACCGCACGAGCTGCGTCAGCACCATGAGTCTGGCCGCGATCACAATCTCGACCAATACAAGTATCAACTGAAGCGGTGAGTGTAAAAACTTTTGGCTGAACAGAAAGTCGCGCTTGCAAATCATCAATTACTTCTTGAAAATAAAAGTTTCCATCAATGATCGCTGCCTTATCTTGAGCTAGCACAGCCTCAATTTCCGGAATCATTAGGTCATTAACTTTTGTGAAGCTTTCTAATGTGATACTTTCGCCTTCGATTTTATCCAGTGCCTGATTTTCTAATATTTCATCAACTGAAAAATACTTGGCGTCAATTTTCTCTGCTAATTTTTTAGCCACCGTTGTCTTTCCAACGCCGAGCGGACCGCGAATAATGATAATTTTTTTCATACTTTTTGATTCTATCACAAAACCACTGCACGGGCGGTGGTTAATCTTCAAATTTTATGCTGCGTAGCGTGTCTTTAACGTAGCAATCTCGTCAACTGTTTGACCGACAAATATTCGGACATCGTAAAAAGTGTCTCCGCCTCTCTCATATTCGTTTACAATCTCCATCTCGGTTTGTAGTCCGGCTTTCTGAGCCAGTCTTTCCATCTGCTTGTTGATAATCTGGAAGCTGGTTTTCTCGCGTGAGTTGGTGAATATTGGTAAGAATGGTCGTTCCTCTGTACCATAAGCCGAAACGTAAGCATCAAAAAAGCTTTGGATTAACCGCCCTCCGGCCATTTTACTCTCTGGATCAGCTGCTAAATCGGAAATATAAACTTCCGGTCGGCCAATATTTTCTCCCTCATATGCCAAAATATAGCCTCGCGGCACGCCGCCTTGATCTCGGTAGGTAAATGATAAATTAGGTCGGCTAAAATGGGAGTTTGCAATCTCCATACCGATGATATTGTTCTGCATACCATGAAGATTCTCAATCAAGGTCGCATTATCGCGATAAGCCTTGCCCTCAATCGCTGCTGCTGCCAGAGCATCGCGTGTCTGCATTGGCTGGACACCGGTTCGAACAGTTTGCTCCGAGGCGGCTAAGCCGGTTTCCACTAAAAATGACTTTTGATGAACGTTGTCCGAGTATCCCATTGGTGCCAAAGGAATAAAATAATTGTCAACCTCTTGAAAGCCTAGCTGAAACGGCGTGTAACCAATACCAATCGGTACACGAGTCGTATCAACGCGCAGATCAGCTGCGTGCTCATCAAGATACTCAGTGAAGAAGCGTTGATACGCCTCGTGGATATAAGTCCCGGCTTCACCTTCGCGATTTTTAGCGACTTCGATATTGTCGCAAGTGACAACCGGTAAACGTTTGAAGTCCTCGTTGCTAATCAAATCTTTAATGTGCTGGTTTTGCCTTTGGTATGCTTCAATTAACAAAGGCGTGGGGCGCGAAGTTACAGCATCGATTGTCACGACTGACTGAGCCGCAGTCCGCCATTCACCTTCATGAGTCAAACGCTCGCAAACCAGTTGAGCACAATTTAGGTTGAACATGTAAACGTTATTTTTTCCTGAACCAAACGGCATACAGCTAGCCGTATCATTACCAGCGATGACCATTTCTGGATCACTTTTTGCACCCAGACGGATGCGATAGGCCTCATGTTTGGGCTCGTTGATGCCATTTTCCGGATCAAAAATAATTTCTCGCAACTCGGCTTGCTGCTCAGGCGAGAACTCGGCCATCGTGTCCTCCTCGTTCCAGATCTTTTTCCAGTCAACGCCGTATTTTTTACAAAAGCTTCGAACTCCGCCGAAAATCTTTTTCACTTGCCGCGCTTTACCCGGAATGCCCTGACGCTCCTGACCAATAGCGCTGCGCATGAAGCGGTATAAATTATGCGGCACAGTCGGATCCAAACGTGGATCCTCATACAGATGGTATTGACGCTCCATTGGCGGTAAAGTTTGCACGCGATCAAGTGCACCTTCGACCAAGGCATCGCGCAAATGCTCAGCTCGCATGCCAAGATAGGGTAGGGAAAGGTAATTACTCGGTTTCTTCACTGCGTTGATCTCCTGCTCGGTATGACAATCATCAATGTCCAAAAATTTGTCTGGCGTGCGCCAAAAAGACATCACTTTTGCCGTGTCAATATTTTGGTGAAACGTTAAGCGCTCAACGTATCCTCTAAGTTTATCTGACTTTTCTTTCTGCAGTTGCTCCAACAATTCCGAGCGCTCTATAAGCTCAAGCACATCAGCAAATTGTTTCAGCATTTTCCAGCTTTCAAAAATATCATCGGCCGTCTTAATCCGACTAATTAACTCTTGCAGACGTTCAAGGTGATGGTATTCTGACGCCCGCTCCAAAACATCTGCCAAATCAACCTCAGGCAACTTGTTAATAATTGTGGCAAAACGATGATGAGCCAAGCCATTCATATATTCGCCATTGTCCTGAGCGACCTGTTGTAAAATTCGTCTGGAAAATTCCTCAGCATTTAGGCCGGAACGTTGCTGCAAATTCACTAAATCACTACTGAAAAAAAACGCATCGTGACGCGACAAATCGGGGCGATTAGCATAACTAAGAGCGTTTTTTGCACCAAAGACTTCCTGAAAAACCTGCATTTGTTTCTGGATTATTTCGTCATCGTACGTTTCTTTAATCAGTGCATCGAAAAGAGTTTCGTGGTCAAGCTCGCCCCCCTGGTTGCGTTCCAACGCTTCTGGGCGATTGCGTTTAATATGCACGTACTCCATCGGTGACAACCCATGTGTCCGTCGAGCGCACATAGCTGCGGTATCAAAACCCTGTTCCCCCCAGCCATTAAAAAAATAATCAATATAGCGCTTTACTTCTCTTGGCCACGTCCCATTGCCCGAAAACCCCGCTGCCTCAAAAGCAACTGGAATATTAAATATATTCTCACTTTTATAAAATAGCGCTAGCGAAACCTTTTTGTTATTAAATGCTTCTGTTTCAAAAGCAGTCCGAACCAACTCACCAAAATGTTCGTCCCCAAACCCGAGATAATCTTTTACCGTTTGTTCCGATGTAAAACGTGACATCTTCGTAAACGGAAACAACAAACTAGCAATCTCCGAATCGGACAGTTCGTTTGGATCAAGTAACTCAAGATACTGTTCCCGCAACTGCTCCTGTTCCTCCTGACATTCCTCATCGGTAAGATTGTCGCTAACAACAAAATGTCCTGGTTGGGTAAGGTAGGCATAAGCGACCTGAGCCTGAAAATATTTAACATCTTTGGCAGACAAATTGTTTGCGGCCCGTTCCAAACATTCCTCGATTCGCCGAATGTTCAATGCATTTTCATCCGAGTGTCTGGTCGGTTGATTGTTTTGTATCAGTAAATCAAGATAATGGGCTAAGGTCGTTGAAGGCAGTTCACGGAGTAGCTGGGTAGTGATCATTTCCTGTGCTTGAGTTCGGATAAAATGCTCGTTTGGGAAAATATATGGGGATAAATCTTCTGTGCTTTGAGGTTCGGTATCGAGAATCTGATCGTTTATATAGGCGACAAAATATTTATAACGTGGATCTTTGTGTAAAAATAAACGAATCTGTTCTGATTTCAGCGACTCCGCCTCGACCTGTCTGACAACTGTTTCGCAATAAAACTGATATGCCTCGCGCGCCATTTTGTCATCTCCATTTAAAACTGCGCTTTCTAATGCAGCAACTGGAATGTTACCAACGAGATCCGCTGGAAAAATTCGTTTTATTAGATGCCCCTCCTTCAGTAAACAACTGCTGATTTTACGCGTTTTGGGGACGTGAACTAAAAAAGCAAGATCGCTATCGGAGATCTTTCCACCTTGATATTTTTGAATGATCCCCAATGCTTTAGCTTCCATGACCGGATCAATTGTTACCGGCTCTTGCTCTGTAACCTTAAAAAGTTTATTAACTTTATTCTGACCCTCTTGACTATCTTTATTGATATCTTGGCGAGAATAGCTTTGTTCGCTGGCGCGATGATATTGCCTCATATGCGACCATGATATCACAAAACCACCGCGCCGGGCGGTGGTTTTTCACTTGTTTGCAGTTTTATAGTCTAATTTCAACATCAGGCGATAAACCTTCGCGGATAATCTCAAGATCAAATTCTGAAATGTCATTTCCGGACAAATCAAGTATCTGTAGCGCTTTAAGATTTCCCAGTTCATGAGGTATCCCGGTTAGTTGGTTGTTTGAAAAGTCTAGAACTTCTAAGTTTTCAAGCTGACCGATCTCGGCAGGCACACCAGTGAACTGATTATCGCTCGCATCGAGAACTCGCAGGCGAGACAACTGACGAATCTCGGCTGGCAGCGCTCCGGTCATCAAGTTGCCAGAAATATCGAGCTCTTCAATGTCGGTCCTCTCAAGAATATATGATGGAAACGACGTGAAATCCTGATCACTTAAATCAATCACCGTGTTCGATGCCGACGGCGTGACCACAAATCCGTAATCAACCGCTGCATCTTCTTCCGGACCGGTACCTATACATCCAGCGCCGACAAGGACTAAAGAAATACAGAATATAATACATTTTTTCATAAGATCTATTTAACTTGATCAACTCCTCCTTGACTCCACGGATGGCAACGTAAAATCCGCCAACCTCCGCTAAAAATTCCCTTGATAATACCTCTTTTAATAATCGCTTGGCGACAATATTCGCTACACGTTGGATGAAACTGACAGTAGCCGTGCGGATAGAAGGCCTTGAGTGGCCCGTGATCAAGCGAAAGCGTTTTTTGATAGATAACAATCGGCAAGGTAGCACCTTTTCGGATGTTTTTTTGAATGTTATGCATAAATTCGAACGGACGTCATAAATAACGTCCTCACGAGATTACCTTCGCTTTCTTCAAAACTCGTATCAAGCGTTCTTGTTTCTCGTTTTTATCCAAATTAAGAGCTTCTTTTGAGGTCAAAAGCACAACATCATAACCTTTTTCGATCTTCTCAAGCTGTTCGCGTAAGATTTCGCGGTAATGACGCCGAATTTTATTGCGTTTGACCGCACTTTTATGAACCTTGGTCCCGGTCACGATAGCAAAGCGACTATTCTGCAGATTATTCTTCGTAAATTTAATACCACAAACCGAATCATAAACGCTTTTACCTTTTTTAAAAACGTCCTTGATGTCCTGATCCTTCTTTAGTCGATTTTCTTTAGGAAGCATAATTTGATTATATCATCCCATAAGGAAAAGAGGCGCTCGAAAGCGTCTCTTTACCTCGGTCGTGCTACAACTGCTAGTCGTTTGCGTCCTCGTAGACGCCGACGCTTCAGAGTTGCTATTCCTCCTTTTGATTTCATGCGTGAGCGAAACCCATGCACTTTGGCACGACGTCGTTTTTTTGGTTGGTACGTCCTCTTGGGCATAAAATCTTTGTTTAAAGTGCCTGAAAGGTACCAAATGCACCGGTTTTTGTCAACCCTTTTTGTCAAGACGTCAATATCAGTGAATGTAACCACACTGTCCACAGGTCTTTCCACATCTACTCAACACTGGCCACACTTGTACACTGTGGATATCTGTTATAAAATGCTCACGTCATCGATAACTCGTTTTCTCTTCCATGCTTATGAATACCCATGAGTTGTGGCAAGCTGCTCTTGGCGAGCTTGAGCTCAAGCTTAGCAAGGCGCATTTTACCACCTGGTTTCGTAACACCTTCATTGCTGATTTTGATCAGACCAAAGTCATTGTCGGTGTACCAAACACCTTTACTAAAGCTTGGCTTGAAAAAAAGTATCATCGTGACATTTTAGATTCACTAAGAAATATCACTGAACAGGACATTAGGCTCCTGGAGTATCGTGTTGAAACACGCTCCGTCGCCCCGATGCCTGTTGTTTTAAATTCAGGAGAAGAAATAATCCAACCCGAATCAGTTGAGCGAGAAGATTTTGGCTTCACAACCACCACTCACGTAGCGGCACGAGAAACTATCGCCATAAACAATACTTACACCTTTGATACTTTTATTGTTGGTAAACAAAATGAACTAGCCCACGCGGCTTCTCAGGCGGTTGCCGCCCAACCAGGC
>JBDRDZ010000081.1:0-5804 GCA_043820165.1 Patescibacteria group bacterium | reverse complement strand
TCAAGTAAAAACGGGCCGCGAACAAACCAGTCATTTGCCCCAACCAATTTCATGATGCCGATTTCATCGCGATGAACATAAATCGCAACGCGAATTGTATTGAAGATGATTAGAACGGCGACTAAGGCAAAAAATAACGCTAATACAAAACCACCAATACGAATCCGTTGGCTGAGATTATGAATACGTTCGATAATAACTTCGTAATCAGTGAAATCTTTTTCCTTGATGTAGGAAGCGTATTCCGGTGTGTCCATCGCCTCGAGGATAAACGGAAAATCATCAGCCGAATGAGCAGAAACAATCAAAGCGTCGCCAAACGGATTACCATCAACCTCGTCCAAAGAAGAAAGAATAACCGGATTGCCAACATGTCGAGCTTTAAACATTTCAAGTGAATCTTCAGCTGAAATATATACAACGTTGCGAACTTGAGATAATCCTAGTAGATAACCCTGGGCCGCCTGCACGACATCAGCCGAAGCTTCCGGTTCAAAATATATCGAAACCTCCACCTTTTGTTCAACCGACTGCAATGCAGCGTCGGCCATAACGTTGATGAAGATGACTGCGTTGATAGTCAACAAAGTCAGGACAAAAATCGTCATGGTAATAAAAGAGAGCCAGAAGTTGCGGAAGAAATTCTGAAAAGCAAATTTGATTAATCGAATGAATGGCAAAAAGAGACTCATGAAATGATGTATTTACCGCGTTCGATATCCGAGGCGATCTCGCCGTCTTGTAAAGTGATAACGCGTTTTTTAAGAGCATTTACAATGTCACGATCGTGTGAAACCAGAACTACCGTTGTCCCGTACTCGTTGATCTTTTTAAGTAGTTGAATGATCTCGTGGGCATGAATAGTATCCAGATTGCCGGTCGGCTCGTCAGCCACTAAAATCTTCGGTTGATGCACTAGAGCGCGAGCGATTGAGACTCGCTGCTGCTCACCGCCGGAGAGTTGACGCGGGTAGCGAGTTTCTTTATCCGCTAAACCAACAATCTTTAATACTTGGGGAACGATTTTCTTAATCTTCTTTTTTCTTTGACCAGACACCTCGAGTGCAAAAGCTACATTTTCGTAAACTGTTTTTCGCGGTAGTAATTTAAAATCCTGAAAGACAACGCCGATTTGTCGGCGTAAAGTTGGGACCTCGCCTCGACGAATTTTAGTAATATTCCAATCGCCAATAATTATCTCTCCTTTTGTTGGTCGTTCTTCGGCAAATAAAAGCTTGGCCAGAGTTGTTTTTCCTGACCCGCTCTGACCGACAATCGAAACAAATTCCCCCGCTTTTATATGTAAACTCACATCCTTTAGCGCGGCCGTTTTTGGTTTGTAGATTTTGCTAATATTTTTGAGTCTGATCATGGAAATATTATAACATAGCTTTGAGCTTATAGCTTCTAACTATTTGTTCAGGCGGATAACTTGCAAAATAAAATTCCGGCGGGTGCAAGGACCCAACCGGATAGTTGTCAGAAGATCTCTTCTGCTTTGCTGAACTTTTCTTTTGCCAAACGCGGCTTTCCTGCCTTCATCAGATCGATGCCGTCCTGGATCAGCTCATAGAGCCTGACCGCGACCGATCCGCCACGGAAGTGCTTATCGACCGTGGGATGAATTTCGCCGTCCCGGATCTCGACCGGAATCATGCTATGAAACTCGGTGAAGCGCGCCAGGAGTGCCGTGAGCGCGTCTTTGTTCGGCTTGCGCCTCCTAAGCTCGACTGACAGCAGCATCACTAGATCGGCCATGAGGCGTAGCAGCTGCAACATTTCCATAGCTACTTTGACGCGCTGGAAATAGCGTACTGCTTCGAGCGGCTTTTGACGCTTCTCGATCCAAACGATCGCTGGCTTGATGTCATCAGTGATTGACCGTTCGAACGAGTGAATCCAAGGCATATCGTCGCAGCTTTCAAGCTGACGAATCAGATCGTTGAGATCGTCGACCACGCCCACCGGGATCGTCTTAGCTGAGCCAAAAGCTGTAATCAGGCCAGCCATCTTGGCGTGCGTGAAGTGCACCTGTCGCCAGTGTGCGGCGATCTCGGCCAGAATCGACGGTTGACGACGATCCATGAATTTGACGATCGCCCGGATTTCATCGATCCGTAATTCGCCGAGTTCAGTCACCTTGCGAAGTTCGAACTGACTGACGACGTAGTTCGGATTGCGACCCAGGCTGTCAGTGAGCGAATGCGCCTTTTTGGTCCGCCAGCTCATCTCGACCTTGTACTCGTTACGCGGCCGCCCAATGTTGGCCATCAACTGGTCGCACATGGCTCGGTAGGTCTCGATCTGCTTGGGCGTCATCTTCGAGTAGTTGCAGAGCAGGTACATAGCCACTGGACTCTGTGCTACAACTTCGACCATGCGACGCAGCTCGCCTTCGTTCGAGAACATGTCATCCCAGCCGTAGCCATGGACGATGTGAGCAAGAGCACGACGAGCCTTCAAGAGATTTTTCTTGATCTCGAATATTTCGGCTTTGAGATTGGAGATCAAAACACGACCTCTTTTCAGCGTCAGTCCAGGCGTGTCCCCTTGAGGCTCCCTTCGAACTCGCTTACGTATTCGTAAGATGGTCCGGCCATGAATCCAGGAGAAGCTGTCTCGTGGCAAGCGGATCTCACCGTACGCGGTCGGAACTGTGATGTCACCGTTGCGGTGCTGCACTGCCAGTCGTTGAGTCATGGTACATCCCCCAAAATGGTTCGCGACAAGACAATATTTGTGAAAAAACTGTTAAAGATCGTGGCGTTGTTATATCGGAAAACAATGCTTTTGTCAAGATGATTGGATCAGACAGACTCGACACCAAGGAAAAAATATGTTATAAACTGTCGCAGACGCGGTAGTAGCTCAGTTGGTAGAGCATTTGCTTCCCAAGCAAAAGGTCGTCGGTTCGAACCCGGTCTGCCGCTCCAGTTATCAATATAATCATCAGAGTTTAAAGATCGCGCCATCGTAGCTCAGCTGGTAGAGCAATACTTTCGTAAAGTAGAGGTCGGCGGTTCGAATCCGCCCGATGGCTCCATGCCTTGTCGCTCATCAAGAATGAGCTATGAGGCGTGTTCCTCGAAGTCATGGAAAGTGAAATAAAAAAGCCGGTCATCAGACCGGTCTTTTTGTTTCTCACCTGACGTAAAAAATTACCTCGCGATCCGTCATATACTGACTCAAGGCGTATGATAGGCCGTTTTTATTCACCGTGATCAATTGTAGCCCGACCAAGATTCCACCGTCCTCTTGATTAGGTACTACGTCATAAACATAAGCAATGGCAAAATATTCCGGTCCTTCTAAAATATCTGATGTCTCCCCGGCCTCAAGATCAAAAATATCTTCTAAACCCTCATCAAGATCAGCCATGGTCACATAACCAAAATCACCACCAAGAGACGATGATAAATCTTGTGAATACTGTCGAGCCAGATCAGTAAAAGAAATCCCCAACTCAATATTGTCCATAATTAATTCAGCTCGGTCGTAAGCACTCTCTTGGTAAATCTGCGAATCAAAAACAGCTTGTTCCAATTTTTGTGAAAGTAACAACGGGCCAACTATATACTTGCGATAATCATCGGACGTCCAATCGATTGCTGTTAGCAGGTCTGCAATTTCTGCTTCATCAAGTTTGTAGTCGGCTATTGTTTGACTACCAATGAAAACCTGCATCTCTTGAGCCAGATGTTCCGTGTGCTTTCGCTTAATCGCTAATTCCAGCGCTTCGTCCCAAGGATCATTAAAAATCCCATCACCATTTGATTGTTCCAGCAAGACGGCGAGCTCTGCTATGTCACGATATAATATTTTGTCCCCCTCGACGCTAGCAGCTGGTAATGGCAAGAAATGAGATACCTGACGAGCCAAATCGCCACGCCAGTGAATAAAATAAAAACCAAATGCTGAAAATAAAAGGCCGCCAACAACAACTATTAAAATAAAAAAAGCTATGGCATGCGAGGTGCGTAATTTCGGCCTGTTCCATGATTTACGACCTTCGCCCTTGGGTATAGTTGTCATAATGACTTGATCTTTTGAAACATCTCTTTGTCAAAAAAGTAGTAATACCACCGTAGTGGATTTTCGGTTTTTGCTAAAGCCTCATTTTCTTGAGCTGCAGCTATTTCACTCGCTTCATCATTTGACCCGTCCTGGATGACAATCAAGGTCTCACCCGATTCGGCTAAACCGTGCTTAGTGCGCGCTTCACGCTCTAGATAATATTCACTGGACAACTCTTCGATCAATCCTAAAGTTTCTAATTTCTCTGTTTCAAGCCGACCTCTTTCTGTTTCAAGCTGCATAATTTCACGTTCGATCTGCATGTTTGAAACATATTCTCGTCCAAAACCAACAACCAAGAAAAACAAAATCACCACGTTGACAACGAAGAATAGACCAATTCTACCAGGATGTTTAATCAATTTGCCCATCGCTCTTGGTTTTAATTACTTTCTTTGTATGAAACGATTTAGTCGGAGAGGCGTCCCCTGTCATATATTGTACATCAATTATTAAATTCGACACTTCTTCCGGACGACGAACACCCGAAAGCTCCAAATCGAATTTCTGTGCTTTTATCGTTTCAACACGAATATCTCCAATGTTAAATATTTTACCAAACATGCCTCGCCTTTTACCCTTCACTTCTGAAATATCATCAATTGGCATTTCGGTGATCTCGCGTTTTACAATCCCCCGCTGTTCAACATCGATAATTCTCTGGTCAGTGATGATCAGCATCGTGTAATTCCACTTCAACCATTTCCGTAAAGCATAATAAATCCCCCAGGCTAACAGCACCAAAAAAAATCCAAGTCCAAAAAAACCTAGTTGTAAAAGAGGAAAAAAGAAAAAGAAAGGCACTAAGACCCAGAGAGCAGCAAAAGACAATCGCGGTAGCTCAACAACAACACTGCGGCGGACAATACCGACAATTTGTTCATCATTATTGAGTTGAACCAAACCCTTCATGCTACAAATTTCTCACTTCTTCACGAAACTGCTCGCCTCGATCAAATTCATTCTTAAATATATTGAAACTGGCCGCGCCTGGAGAAAGCAATACGATGTCACCACTGGCAGCAATTGCCTTGGCTTTTTGCACAGCCTCTTTCATACTTTTTACCCCAACTTCTACTGGTACACGTCCAGCGATGTGCTTTTCAAGAAGATCAGAGGCGTCCCCTTCGAATAAAATAACGTTCTTGCAGGTTTTGACAATCTCCTCGGCAAAACTATCAAACTCTAATTCCTTGTTAACTCCGCCAGCAATCAGAATAACATCAGCATCGGCACCGAAACGTTGAAGAGCGACTATGGCCGCATCAGGATTGGTAGCAGTTGTGTCGTTTACATAGGAAATCTCATCAACCTCACGGACTAATTCCTGACGATCAGAAACACCAGCAAACTCACGTAGTACCTTACGAACGTGAGTCACTTCCACACCACGCAAAAGTGCTGCACAAACTGATGTAAGAATATTTTCAACATTGTGTTCGCCCTTAAGAGCAACTTCGTCCATGGAAATCACCTCCTCCTCTTTGCCGTCACGACGCATAACGATCTTGCCATCCTTGATATAACAACCGTTCTCCTCCTGATATTGACGTGAGGCCCAGAACAGTTTGCCCTTGACTCGAGCGCTCATGGCACGGACCGTCTCGTGATCCCAATTCAAAATCGTGTATTGCTCTGAAGATTGCCACTCAAAAATGATTTCTTTGGAATGGATGTAGTGACCAAAAGAATGATAACGGTTTAAGTGATCGGGATATACATTGGTAAGC
>JBDRDZ010000080.1:0-4907 GCA_043820165.1 Patescibacteria group bacterium | reverse complement strand
AAACTGTTTTATAATCTCATAAAACTTTGACAAAGGTTCGATTGCTACCCATTCATTTTTTCCGTGTGCATCACTACCTTGAGAGCGGGTGATAATAACCGGAATACCACGATCAGAAAAGTATCTTCCATCGGTGGCTTCACATTCTCTATTAAATTTTACTTTACGCCCCAAAATTTTATTTGATATCGCCATATATTTCTGTAGGAATGGATGGTCTTCAGGAGTGTAACAGATCGAGCCATTGGCCAGAACTTCCAGCGAAAGGTTTTTGGCTACTTTGCGAATCAGACGTAAAATACTTTCTGGTGTTTGTCTTTCGGTATAGCGTAGATCAAGATAGAGCGCTCCCTGATCCGGAACCTGGTTAATTGCTCTACCTCCTTCAATTTTGCCTAAACTGAGCGATGTTTTCCAATCTTGGTCGTTAGTAGGGTTGGGAAAGATGGCGTGCAATCTCATATAAGTAGATATAAGGGTATCGAGCGCATTTTCTCCCATCCAGGGACGCGAACCGTGTGCGGTTTTTCCTTTTGCACTCAACTTAAGGTGCAACACCCCCTTTTCAATATTTACAATATCCAGGTCATTTCCGGCGTCCGGGACAAAGGCTACCTCCGATGAATAATGCAGTTCTTTTAGCAAAAACTTGGTTCCGTTGTCCCCGCCTGTTTCCTGGTCAGATGTGATAATCAAACCGACGTCCGGAGAATTGTTACAGGAAGGTAGTTCGTTAAAAAGTGTGAGCATAAGTGCAAGATAAACCTTCATATCCCACGAACCTCGACCGTATAATCGTCCTCTCTTCACTTTTGGAATAAACTGTTCATCTGCCCCATTGACGACGTCGACATGGGACACGAAAAAGATTTTCGGATTATGTGTCTTTTTGGTCGTAATAACGAAGGAAAGTTTTCTATCGGATTCGTACTTTTTCAGGATAAGTTTCGGATTTAAATACTTCTTAATGAGCGATAAACAGCGTTCGATTTCCTGCGGATTATCCTCAGTCGTTTTGAGACGAATGAGCTTTTGAGACAAATTGAGAATTCTCGGCATAGTTTGCGACGGCATATTTTTTACTTACCTTTCTTTGGGATGCGTGTTATGGCTTCAATGTACTGCTGCAGAATTGAGTACATCATTTCTAAGCTGGTAATGGAAAGCCACTCATTTTTTGCATGGGCATTGTGTGTTATCGGTTCGGTGAGGATCACCGGAATGTTTCGCGCTGAAAAAAATCTGGCGTCAGAACCAGCCGGGTGTCTTTCGTATTTCAATTTTTTTTGAAGTATTTTTTCGGCAATTTCCTGATAGAGTTTGAGATAATTATTTTTTGCTGAAGTGGAAAATACGTCCCCTTGAATCATAATTTCGGGTTTGATCCCGGTCAGTTTTATTATTTTGTCAATGATTGTTTGATAGTTATATCGTTTTGGATAGCGGATATCGCAATAGGCACAAGCCCAGTCCGCCACTTTATTAGCAGCATCTCCGCCCTCAATCGTACCAATATTAAACGAGATTTTCCAGTCATCTAATGATTTAGGATTAATAAAGCTTTTTCTTAGAATAGAGAGAGCCTTGACAAGCTTATCAATAGCGCTGTCTCCAAGCCATGGTCGGGAGGCATGACAAGATTTACCTTGAGTTTTCAGTTTAAAATGTATAATACCCTTTTCTTCAATGATGAGATTAAAATCTTTTCCGCCGTCCGGCACAAAAGCCACGTTACAGGAGTACCCCTTTTTATCCAGTAAATACCCTGCCCCGTCAAAGCCGCCGATTTCCTCGTCGGTTGTTAACATAAGTCCTATGTTTGGTTTTTTTCCGGTACGCGCTAAATTTTTCAGTAATACCATCATTACGGCCACGGAGCCTTTCATGTCTGCAGCGCCTCGGCCAAAAAGTTTATCACCTCGAACTTTTGATTTAAAAAGCTCAGACTCGGCTTCTACCACATCTAAATGACCATTTAAAAAAAGTTGCGGTTTTTTGGTATTTTTGAAGGTTATAATCAACGCCGGTTTTTGATGGTGGCAGAATTTTTTGATAGTTAGATTAGTATTTTTGAAATAGTTAGCGGCAAAATCAACAATCTTTCTGAGTTCTTGGGTATTTTCTTTGACAGATTGGAAAGAGATTAATTGTTGGGTAAGTGCCAGAATTTCATGCTTAGGTACTGATTCCATACAGCCTCCGTTTTTAAATTATAGATTCTCACTGCTAAAGCTGTGGTACTTTTTTCTAAAAGAAAAGAGCTTGCTCATAACCGAAAGTTTCAAACTTGTTAATTTCAAGCGCAAACGAGAATCAAGCTCTGCTTATATATTTCGCTTCGCGAATTACAGAAGACGTTCAAAAACCAAATTGTGGGTTTGAGCAAGCTTAATTATCATCTTCTCGTCAAATGTTACACCATGGCCGGGAAATTCTGTCGGTATTCTTTGACCATCTTGGAACAGCGCTTCTCCCCGTTGATGGCGCGGCAAATCCAGATCCATGTCCAGATCCGTAAGGATCACATTTTCAGTCGAAACACCAAAATGGACGCCGCAGGTAATGGCAACGGGTCCTTCAAGCATGGAGCCGACCATCACTTTGAGTCCTCCTTTTTTTGCCAGTTGCGCCAGTTTTTTACCCAAAGTAATACCGCCGGCTTTTTGAAGTTTAATATTGATCCCGTGCGCCGCCTGTTTTTTGACAATTTTTTCCACATCCTGATAGTCCACGGCTGATTCGTCAGCAAAAATATAGGCACCTTGTATGTGGTCGGTAACATATTTCAGTTTATCAAGATCACCCTTGGGACATGGTTCTTCGATCAAAATAACATTTTTCAGTATTGCTACGATGGCGTTTAAGTCGGAGACAGCTTTGCGAGGATCCGAAAAACCCTGGTTGGCGTCAAGTATAAACTTTAAGTCAGGCGGGCAAGCCTCCTTAATGACCTTTACCCGTTCTAAGTCATCTTTCCCTTTAAGCTTAATTTTCAAAACCTGTAAGTGAGGATATAAGGTTAGTAATCGTTGCGTTTCTTTTTTGGTTGCCTCAGGGTTTCTGATAAAAACCGTGACGCTATTAGGAATTAATTGAGGACTGTCCGTATAGAGTTTATAAATCGGTACACCTTTGATTTTTCCTACCAGATCATGGTAGGCAAAGTCGAGAGCGCATTTGGTTGTTTGACCTTTGATATGGGTATCAAGGTATGCGGCAAAATCGTCCAACGTTACGGTTTCCGGATTGATCCCAGCCAGATTTAAGGTTTCTAAACTTTTTATGACATCTTCCTGCGAGTCACCGGTGATGGGCTTGAAAGGTGCAGCTTCGCCCAGGCCTTCGATCCCATTCCAGACTAACTTGACCAAGACATTTTCACGGTAGTAAAAAGTGTGGAATGAGATTGCAATTGGCTCAGCCAGCTTAAAGTTCATTTTATATATCTCAATTGTTATTCCGTTTTTTGACATGGTGATCCTTTTAATCTTTAACTAATTTTTAAACCTTTATAAGATAGCAGAAATAGTTTCAAGGTTCAAATATTAATTAACGAAAGGGAGTTCGGGAGCACCCGAAACGCGGTGAAGCGTTTACCGCGGGTACTCCCGAATCGATACGTCTACTCTCCCCCAAATATCAGGTGTTCGAGCCCGAGCTCCAGGATAATGTCGGCTGTGGTGATGGCCGAAAGGCGCGGGTCACGTTCAGGCTCGGGAACAACGATGGGATATATCCCAGGCAGGCCGAGAGCCTGCAGTTGTCCGAGCGTAAGGTTGGCAACCGCCTCGAGATGAGCGCGGGTTAGTCCGCCGTGAGCGATGATGTCGAGGCTGCCGGCTGGAATCGGGCCCTGGCCGTGGTCGATGAAGACCAAGGTTGGGCCAGTGGTATAGCCGCTCGTCTCGCAACTAACGAGACGGCGAAGTTCATCATATTTCCGTGCGCGTGCCAAAAGATTTTCGGCCGCCTGTTTCATGCGTGCAAGATAGTCGCACTGCATGAAGCCTCCGTATGGCCGATAGCCGTAGTGGAAGGCGACGACTGTAAAGCTTGTGAGAAGCGACGGCATGAGTAATCCGTCGCGTAATGCATCACGGATAGAATTAGGATTGCACAGGACGAATGGCTTTCCGTCTGGATCAACCAGGTGCTGGTCGTTGAACCAGAGCGGAAGGCGTTCGCCCCTGCGGATACCCCAGAACATGAAAGTACCTGATCGGGATCCATCCTCGGAGATTGTCCAGCATCCCGGGATGCAGTTGAACAACTCAATGGCGTGGTTGCGTATTGCTTTGTCAAACAGCATCCATGAGACGAGATTTTTTCTTCCGAGAAGATAGTGGATCAACGCTTCACGGACGAGATCCTCGATCTGCAGGTAGATTAGTTTCGGAAGTGGATCTATTCCGCAGAAGAGCATCGGCCAGAGTTGGGCGTTGACGATTGTTACCTGGTCGGCATAGCGTTGTGCCATAAGAGCTTGTTCATGCTCAAAACACTCAGTGACAACTCTCTCGCCGGCAATTCGCATAGAAGGCGACAGAATGCCATCTAGTCGTGCAAGGCCAGCATGTAGTCCGTAAGCTTGTGCCGCCGTGTACGCCGGCAAGGCGCAGACAGGGGTAGACCTGACACGATGACCGAAAAGACCGATTGCAATCCCCCGTTCCTGACCTGGTTCAGTTTCAGTAAACAGCAGTCCCCCTTTGCGGAGGGTGATGTTGTTTACTGGTACGTCGCCAAAGGCGAAGATTGGGACAACTTCGGTGTCGCCTGACAAGTTGTCGCCGAGAGCAAAGAGCAGGTCGCCGTTTGTAAGGATTGGGTGCATGAGCGGGCCGTGGTGGTCCGCCGTCAGCACATCCTGATGGGTTGAAAGACGCCGCGCGAGTGCGTCGGCGGTT
>JBDRDZ010000079.1:0-18348 GCA_043820165.1 Patescibacteria group bacterium | reverse complement strand
TTTCTTTGGTGAAGATTGAGTATCCAAAGAGCGATGGTACCACTGGTACTAGCTCTGGCGCTCTAACTGGCAACGAGCGTACCTTCCAGGGTCTTGACTTCTTCGTGGAGAATAATAACCACGGTGAAGTTGGCATCTACGTTAACGTTGCAGCAACTGACCGGGCAACGGGCAGTGCAACCTCAAACGAAGAAATCCGCATGGCTTTGACTGACGACAATACAAATCTAGACCAGATTCGTTCACGTGGTCAGAGCTCAGGTACAACTCTAAATGATGATGACTTCTCAACAATCGATAAGACTGATGCTGCTAACACAGATCAGGCAACCTTCGTTGTTAAGGAAACACGACCAACAATCACCCGATCAAGCTCAAGCCCATCTGGCAGCGGCTATGTTCCTGGTGACATGGAGGTCTTCCGCTTCAACGTTGCTGTTCACAGCAACGAGGACTTCATCCTTGAAGAAATGATCTTCGACATGAGTTCTACTGACAACGCTTCAACAGCAACTCTGTGGAACTACTGTGATGACAGCACAACCGACATCTATGCTACTGACTTCGATCTCTACAACTTGACCACTACCGGTACTTCAACCGCTTTGGACGTTGATGCAGATTGGATGTTCCTAGCAGCCGACGGTGAGTGGTGTAATACCGGTACTGATGGTGAACAGGTTGAGTACGTTGTACTTGATCTTACTACTCGCCGCACAGTCTCAGCCGGAGCTACTAACAGCTTCGCACTGTACTTTGACTCAACCGGTGCTTCAGCTAGCGCTGATGACTCAGTACAGTTCTCAATCCCACAGGATCCAATCGTCTGGTTCGATTCAGGATTGACACTTGCTGCAGACCCAACAAGTACGGCAACATCATTCACAGCTAGTGGAGCTATTAGCGCCGCCAACAGCGCCGCTTATGACTTCTCACCTGGTGATGTAATCTGTCTAACTGCTGGTACATGTGCCACAACTGACGAGCGTCTATTAGTTACTTCGGTGACAACACCTGCTTTCACAGCGGTTCGTGGTTACCTTGGTTCTACTAACGTTGATCAAGCAGGCAATGAGAAAATCTACGTTTCTCGTGGAACACTTCTCTGGCAGGATGATGGCAATGCAGCCACCACTGCTACTGGAGATCTCTGGGGCGCCTACCTCGTAGACGACCTTCCAGTAACCGGCTACGCACTTGGCTTCTAGTCAATAAATCGCGTAATCGCACGCTCGTGCTCGGAGTTTATCCGGCACAGGCAACTGAAAATCCACCCTTCGGGGTGGATTTTCTTTTATGTGAATCCGGCTCTGCCCCGCCGGGAAAGCCTTTTTGATATACTAGACTCACTATTTCGACCGAGGCCTTAACTCTATCATCACCATCCCGACCGAAGCTCTACTCCCAAATTCACCATCCCGACCGAGGCCCGTAGGGCCGAGTGGAGGGATCTAATCACCTCACATGTATTTCGTTTATATCATGACAAATCCTGATAACAAGGTTTTGTACATCGGTTTCACATCCGACTTAAGAAAACGCATTTATGAGCATAAACATAAGTTTGTTTCAGGTTTTACTGAAAAATATAACGCGACTAAATGCGTCTATTATGAAACAGGTGAGGATTATGATGGTATCTTGGCTCGAGAAAAACAATTAAAGAACTGGCGAAGAGAGAAGAAAGTTAAACTAATTGAGGTAAAAAATTCAGATTGGGATGATCTTTATAATGAAATATGTGATTAGATCCCTCGACTCGGCCAGCTGAGCTGGCCTCACTCGGGATGGTGAGGGAAAGAGAGCGACTCGCTCAGGATCGTGATTTCTGAAGATCAGGTTACTCAGGATGGAATTTAAGTTGCAATATTGACAATTTAGCTGATTTTTCATAAACTTAGTCCACATAATTAGATCCCTCGACTCGCCTCCGGCTCGCTCGGGATGGTGATGTGAGGCGTAAAGATCTCTCGACTCGCCTCC
The DNA here is from genome assembly GCA_043820165.1 of Patescibacteria group bacterium. Lineage (GTDB taxonomy): Bacteria > Patescibacteriota > Patescibacteriia > UBA9934 > UBA9934 > JBDRDZ01. Next base: position 16,365 of record JBDRDZ010000079.1, on the reverse strand, counting down.
GGCTCGCTCGGGATGGTGAGTGAAAAAAATATGAACTTCTTCCAAACAAGACGACAAATCGTTCTCGGCATCGCCCTTTTGGTGCTAATTGCTTCGCTTTTTTATGGCGCTTTAAACAAGCCAAAAATGGGTACAGGTACTCCAGATGATTTGGTCACTGAGCAAGAAATCGATATCGACGAGCCAACCAAGTTTATCTTTACGAATCGCGTGGCTGTTTTTCAAGCCGCTTTGGCCGCTCAAGAAGATTTTGAGGAAATGACTGGCCAGCGTAAGGACTGGGATCTTTATATGGAGATTGCCTCCAACGCCATCATGTACGGTGATTTAGCTACAGCCCGTCAGGCTTATGAAGACATGCTGCAGCTCAACCCGCTGCATATCGTTGGCTGGGGTAACTTGGGCAATGTTTTAGTCGACATGCACGATTATGAAGCCGCACTTGATGCCTACTCTCAAGTCATTGATATGAACCCAACCGAAGCAGCGTATCGTAACTACATTCGGGTCTTAGAATATCCGGAAACTGGCGACCGTGACGATGAAGTTAAAGAAATGCTCGACGCCGGTGTGGCTAATGTTGGCCAAACGTCCTGGTTTATGGTCAACTTGGCGGAGTGGTATGTACGTCACGGTGAGTGTGATCAAGCTTTCGCTCACTACGAAGTGGCTCAAGATGTAGCTCCAGAACTTGAGAGTATTACCAAAGATTACGAAGAAGCAAAACAGACTTGCGGAAAATAAGAAAAAACTCGGTAGTTGTGGTAGAATATAGCAGTATGCTGCATAAAATCAGCCTTTTACTGCTTACTCTGCTTTTACTGCCGAGTTTTGTTTTTGCCCGAAACCCCAACGATCCTTATTATGAAAATCAATGGTATTTAGAACGCATCAACGCTCCTCAGGCTTGGGGTACAATCACGGGTTCACGCGAGATTGTTGTCGCTGTGCTCGATGCTGGTATCGATATGGATCATCCAGATTTATCAGCCAATTTGTGGCAAAACAGCGATGAAATTCTCGATGGCATCGATAACGATAATAATGGATTTATCGACGACTATCAGGGTTGGGATTTTGTCACCAACGATAACGATCCAGGCCCAGTGATTGAAAACGGCGCTGACAGCGATGCGATTTCGCATGGGTCAATTATTGCCGGCATTATTGGTGCGGTTGGTAATAATAATGAAGGTATTACCGGCATCAATTGGCAGGTTTCCATCATGGCTGTTAGGACTTTGAATCGGCTTGGCATTGGTAGTTCGGAAAAAGCAGCCAAAGCAATCAATTACGCCGTGGCCAACGGCGCTGATATTATCAACCTTAGTTTTGCTGGTGTGGAAAATGACTTAGCGCTACAAGCAGCGGTGGAGGCAGCTTATGACGCTGGGGTTATTGTGGTGGCTGCGGCTGGTAATGAAGCCGCTGATTTGCACTTCAATCAAACGTTTCCGGTTTGTTACGGTACGGCCCAAGAACAGTGGGTGATTGGTGTTGGGGCGACTGACGTCAATGATCAGCGCTTTGAAATGTCCAACTACGGCGAGTGCGTCGATGTCGGTGCTCCAGGACATGGATTTTTTGGTACAGTCTACTATGCTCCAACTGGTGATCCTGATGGTGACTTCGAAGAAGCCTACGAAGGCTATTGGTCGGGAACATCAATGAGTTCTCCGGTCGTAGCTGGCGCCACCGCTTTGATGCTAGCAGTAAATCCAAATCTATCTTCAAATAATATTGTTGATATTTTAGAACACACTTCAGACCCACTTGAATATATCGAACCGTGTCAAAAAACACTCGGTCAGGGTCGGATCAACATCCAGCGTGCTATCGAGGCCGCACAGAATTATTCTGGCTTTCCTGAAACACCATCGCTAATTCAATACGGTATTTCACCAGTAACGGGCGGTCAGGAGATGATCAGTAATGTAGAAAACGGTGACTGTATCAGAACATCAAGTTTTTCAACGGTGTATCATGTTGGCCAAGATAGTATCCGGCGAATTTTTATTGACGCAGTCACTTACTTTACGTATGCAGATACTTTCGATACTGTAGGATCAGTCTCTGATGCGACTTTACCGACTATGAGTATCGGCGGCACAATTTTGCCTAAACCTGGCGTTGTTCTGGTTAAGATTCAGAGCGATCCAAGAGTTTATGCGACAGAAGTTAACGAAAATGATCCGTATTCACCTATTTTACGCGCGATTGAAACTGAAGAAATCGCGCGGCAGATGTACGGAGCTCGCTGGGCCGATTACGTTATTGATGTTGAGCCGACATTTTTCAGCCGCTACACTCAAGGTGAGCCAATCACTAAAGCGATTTCAGTTAATAAAACTATTTTGAAAACCCGGCAGGAAATCGCTAATCTGATTAATAATCAATAGGGTAGTCACATGACGTGCCCCTACAATCAATAATTCAACAACATTCAATATATGGCTGACGAAGAGAAAAAAATTGTCCTCGTGACCGGGGGAGCTGGTTTTATTGGCTCATTCCTCTGTGGCGAGCTGCTAAAACAAGGCGCACGAGTCATCTGTATTGATGATTTTAGCACGGGTCATGTTCGCAACATTGATCCGTTTTTGCGTCATCCTGATTTTCAATTTTTACGATTGGATATCAATACGCCATTTGATCTTGAAGCTTTTGCGGAACTTGAACCTTTTAAGGTGAAATATTCTGGTATTCAGGAAATCTATCACATGGCGGTGCCAACAGCGATAAAAAGTTTTGATAAATATAAGATTCAAACTTTACTTGCTAGTGCTGTTGGTACTCGTAATATTTTAGATATTGCCGTCAAGTATAAGTCAAAGGTCCTCCTGTCTTCTAGCTCGGTAGTTTACGGTGGCCGTACAGACTTAACCAAAGTTTTCCAAGAAGATTACCGGGGTATTGTTGATCACATGACGCCTCGTGCCTGCTACGATGAAGGTCGTCGTTTTGCTGAAACCATGTTTTATACCTACGCCGATGTTTACGGACTTGATACTAGAATCGCTCGCATTTTTCGTACTTACGGTCCGCGCATGCCACTTTTTGAAGGGCATCAGATTCCAGATTTTGTCTTAAACGCGCTCAACGGGGAAAATCTAGTGATCAACGGTAACGAAAATTTCATGACCTCACTCGTTTACGTTACTGACGTAGTTGACGGTTTACTGCGACTCATGGTCAACAAAGAAAATATTGGGCCAACAAATATTGGCGATGACGTTGATGTCCCACTCAAAGATATCGCTCAAAAAATTATTGACATGACCGGATCACAGTCGCAGATTGAATATAAAGAACGCATGCTTTTCCTCACCGAACTTGGCCTGCCTGATATTAGCAAAGCAAAAGAGAAACTTGGTTGGGTGCCGGTAGTCCGACTTGAGGATGGCTTACAAAAAACCATTGATTACGTACGAGCTAATAAGATTTTATTAACCTCGGATCAATAGAAATTTGTCCTTTGGGATTAGTTAATTAAAATATTCAATAAACTAATCACCAAAATTCAACCACTAAATTATGAAAACCGTTGCAGTCATTCCGGCCTACAATGAAGAAAAACGAATAGCCGCTTCTGTTAAAGATGCTGCTAAGTTTGTTGATGCCGTAGTTGTAGTGGATGACTGCAGTAAGGACCAAACTCAAGAGATAGCCTGGCAGGCCGGGGCCTATGTGTTGCCGCATGTTATCAATCGCGGCCAAGGTGCGGCATTACAAACTGGCACAGATTTTGCACTACAAAAACTGGATGCTGATATTGTGATTCATTTCGATGCTGACGGTCAGATGTGCGGAGAAGATATTCCGAATATGATTAAGCCAATCGAAGAGGGTAAGGCTGACATAGTTTTGGGTTCAAGATTTTTAGGCAAAAAATCAAACATGCCTTTTTCCCGCAGGATAACAATTAAATTTGCACTGCTGTTTACGATTATAATTTCCGGGATTCGGGTGACGGATACGCATAATGGTTTCCGAGCCCTATCGCGCGAGGCAGCCTCAAAAATCAAAATCAAAATGAACCGCATGGCTCACGCTTCGGAAATTCTGGATCTCATCCAAGCCAAAAAACTCCGCTACACCGAATGTCCGGTTAAAATCAGATACACCGAAGACACGCTGGATAAAGGCCAGTCATTTGCCAGTGGCTTTGCGATTTTGAAAGACTATTTTAAAGGTAAATTTTTTGACGAAGTATGATTTTTCAGATCATTCTTATTGCCTTTGCATTAATTGCTATTGTTAAGACAACTAGGCAGTATAAAAAAGAGAAAGTTAGTGTTTATTGGTTCATGGTCTGGACGATTTTTTGGACTCTTTTAATCATTGCGGCCCTGGTACCGCAAACAACCGATTTGCTCGCCAAATACGTTGGCGTGGAAAAGGGCGCTGATTTGCTTGTTTATTCCGCTGTTGTTGTGCTTTTTTACGCTATGTATCGAATGATGATTAGGATCGAAAGACAGCACCAGGAATTAACTGATTTAGTACGAAAAATAGCTATCATTGAGGCTAAAAAAAAGGAGGATAAATCATCAAAACATGTCACCTAAAATTGCCATCATTTATCTTTGTCATGGAAACCTCCGGCATTTGCCCGAGGTTGTTTCGTCATTTGAGCATTTAGAGTATCCGCATGAAAATATTACTATTGTCATGATTCCGAACGGTTCGCCAGACGGTATCGCTGAGGTGATTCGGAGCAATGTCCTGCCACGATCCGGACAAGATTTACCAGAAGTCGTCTTGATCGATGACGGTATTAACCACGGTTTTGCTGGCGGGAATAACCTCGGTATTAAATGGGCGTTGGAACGTGATTTTGATTATGTCTTTTTAAACAATGGTGATCTAAAGCTCCATCCAAAAGCAATTTCAAAACTGGTTGAAAAAGCTCAAGACGATCGGCAGGTTGGCTCGGTCCAATCCATGGTTCTTTATTGGGATGATCAGAAGAAAGTCAACGTTTCTGGCGGAGTTTTTCATATTGCTGGCTACGGCTATGCTCGTGATAATACGGCTAGACTTGACCAAATCGATGCCAAGGATGGCGAAGAAGTCATTTATTGTTCAGGAGCAGCAGTTCTGTATCGCGCCAGTGCTTTGAAAAAAGTTGGTTTGCTCGAGGAAGGTTTTTTTATGTATCACGAAGATTTAGAGCTTGGACTCCGGCTGAGGATGGCTGGTTATAAGAATATTTTAGCAAAGGATTCAGAGGCTTATCATGATTATTGTTTTAGCCGCAACCCAAAAAAATTCGCCTGGATGGAGTTATATCGTTGGGTGGTGGTTTTATCTTATTATAAAATTTCAACTCTGATTCTTTTTTTGCCTTTGCTTTGCCTGATTGAGGCTGGATCCTGGATGATGTCCATTACTGGCGGCTGGTTTAAAGCAAAACTCTGGGCCCTGAGCCGGTGGTTTGTGCCGTCTACCTGGCAATTGATATTTAAAATGCGCCGTCGGGCCAGACGACTGCGACAAATCAAGGATCGCGATTTGCTAAAATTTGTCACAGGTAAAATTGAAGCGCAAGAAACGAAAAGTTTTATTGTTGACCAGATCGCAAATCCGATCATCGATCTTACTTTTCGTCTAATCAGATCAGTGATAACTTGGTAGATATGGAAATCGCACAGGTGACACCAGTATATCCTCCTTATCGCGGCGGCATGGGTAATGTGGCGGCTGATTATGCTACGGCTATGAGCCAGCGTGGTGACGAGGTGACAGTTTTTACTCCAGAATACAGTAAAGGATTTTGTGGCGAGGAACATCCTCGAGTCGAACGATTGAATGGAGTTATCAAAGTTGGGAATGCGGCTTTAGTGCCAAGTTTACTTTATAAGCTTAGAAAGACAGATTTGATTCATTTGCATTATCCATTTTACGGTGGGGCCTGTTTTACCGCTTTGGCAGCTCGTTTGTGGCGTAAACCACTGATCATTACTTATCACATGAAAACAAAGGGAGGTGGTTTGCATGGTCTTCTTTTTTTACTACACCGGTTTTTAGTCGAGCCATTTATTCTTAAGACGGCTCGAGTTATTCTGGTTAGTTCCATGGACTACGCTCAATCTGTCGGCTTGAAACACAGACAGATAATCGAGATGCCTTTCGGCGTCGACGCTGATCGTTTTTATCCTGGTTCCGCTCCGTACGTTCGCGATTTTTTTGGTATCGCGCCGGAGAGTAAAATGTTGCTTTTTGTCGGCGGACTTGATGACGCACATTATTTTAAGGGCGTTGATATTATGATTGAAGCCGCGGCAAAATTGCCACAGGATTTGGATTGGCATCTAATTATCGCTGGTGACGGAAGTCGATTGTCAGAATTCCAGAGAAAAGTTGTAAAGATGAAGCTAGGAGACCGGATTCATTTTCCAGGCAAGGTTAGTGAAGAAGGTTTACCAGGTCTTTATCGCGAGTGTGACGTTCATATTTTGGCCTCAATCGATCACTCAGAATCTTTTGGCATCGTCACGCTCGAAGCCGCGGCCTCGGGCCTGCCGTCAATTGTAACTAACTTACCAGGCGTAAGAACACTTGTTGAGCAAAAAGAGACCGGATTGGTCATCCCGCCAAATAATGCCAAGGCGTTAGCTGTGGCTATTGAATGGTTATTGCAACATCCGGAAAAGATCGAAGCTTTTGGTCACGCGGCTCACTTACGTGTGATTACAAATTATGAAAAAGAGCATCTAATGGACCGTCTAAAACATGTTTACAGAGGTTTTGCTTAAAAATGATATGAGAATCGGCATAATCACCAACCTTTATCCGCCCTATGCTCGCGGCGGAGCCGAGCAGGTAGTCGTTCGGACTGTTGAAGAACTTTTGACCCAGGGTCACGACGTCTTTGTTGTCAGTTCACAACCTAAAAATCAGGGCAGTGGCATAGTTTCCGATCATACCACCACCGAAAGAGTTTATCGGTTTTTTCCAAAGAATGTCTATTACATTTTAAATGATTTTAAGCACAGATGGATATATAGACTCATCTGGCATATCGTTGATGCGCTTTGTCCTTGCGGTGCGCGTCGAGTATCAGAAGTTTTACAAGAGGAATCACCAGATGTTTTTATCACTCACAATCTAAAGGGCATCGGATTATCAATTCCGAGAGTGATTCAAGCATCTAGGACACCACACATACACATTGTTCATGATCTCCAGTTAGTCTATCCGTCCGGGTTACTGTTTTTTGGCCAAGAAGAAATTCCATGGTATCGAGCGATTTTTTATCAGCTGTATCAAAAAGTTTGTCGTTTTCAACTTGGTCAACCTAATTTAGTTATTTTTCCGTCAACTTATTTGAAAGATCAGTACTTAAAGTTGGGTTTTTTTAAAAAGTCAAAGGTTATTGTCATGCCAAACCCGGCACCGAATTTTTTACCAGTCGTTCGTGAAAATAAAAATGACAGCATTCTTCGTTTATTGTTTGTCGGTCAATTAGAGGATCATAAGGGTATCAAATTTTTACTCGATGCTTTTCGTGACATTGATGTTCAGACTCAGTTGATTATCGCTGGCGAAGGTGGTCGTTCGGGTTTGGTTGAGAGGCTTGCAGGGCAGGATAAGCGAATTACGTATTTGGGATTTGTTTCCTTAGAACAGCTCTTAAATTGTTTTAGCATCGTTGATGCCTTAGTCGTGCCATCACTTTGTTATGAAAATTCACCAACGGTAATTTATGAAAGTTTACAGGCCGGAGTGCCAGTTTTAGCTTCTGATATTGGTGGGGTTGGCGAGTTGGTTGAAAATGAAAAGAACGGATATTTATTCCGTCCTGGATCAAAAGAAGATTTTCTTCGTGTGGTTAAGAAACTAGTACAAAATAGTGACAGGTTTGATTCGTCTCGTGATCAGATTCGAGGGACGGTCGCTCCATATGCCTTGGAAAAATATACCAAGGAATTGATTGAAAAATGTCAGTTGCTTATCGACGAAAAACGAAAACAGTAACCGCATCATCGCCAACTGAAAACCAATCATCCGCTTCCTGCTTTGCATGTTCGCGGATTTTTTCTGCTTGCCACCAGTAATCATTAATGACAAAGAAGGCTAGATCAACCTCGGCAACATCCATAGCGGCATATGCACGATCTCTGGTCGGATCAATATCGGTCATCTGCAGATAGTGATCGTATAAAATGCCTCCGGTTGGAATTGGGTAATAAAAAATGTCACCATTATAGTATTTTTTGAATCCAAAAGCTTCTAGCGCTGCTGCTGATACAGCTTGATTGGCGAGGACGATATAATCTTCATCTCCGCCCATATCGTTAATAGCGTAGACAACATCAATATCGTTGTCGGAAACGTTATAACCGGCTGAGCGGCCGTAATTATCGTGGCGAGGGTAAGTGCCATAGGTATTCGCTGTGATCATGAGAGCGAGGATGATGCCACAGGCAAGGTTCAGTGCTTGCGGCCGGTCTTTAAGATGGTTGACGATGCCAGCTAAAGCAATGCCGACGTGTGGCAGAAGGAAAATCATCATCACTGTTAGTAACCGAACGGCATAGTCGGCGCGCTCGTAGTCGATCAAGAAAGCAAATTCTAGGGTACTGATCAAAATCCAAAAATTCGCAAACCACATTAAGGCGGCCACGAGTAATAGGTTTAATCGTCTATTGCCATGGTATCGCCAGATAAAAAAGGCACCGATTAAACTGAAAATGATTAAAATCCACATTCGATTGGGAATGAAGAGATAAAGCCCGTCCATCCAGGTTGAATAACGATTATCAAAAAATCCACTCAGTCCCAATTTATCGAAAGCGAAAAGATGGCCCGGTTTAAATATAATCGGCAGGTTGGAGATTTTTGCCTGCATTACGAATATAAACGGCATGGCAATCGCTCCAAGGATTGTGACTAATGTGGTTAAGATCCGGCGCGCGATTGGAGATATTCTTTGTGTAGTCGTTAAAACAACTAAAACAAGATAAATCATCGCCGGTATTCCAGCTAATGGGTGAGTCAATAAGGCGGCGATGGCAAAAAGTAATAAGACAACAATGGGAACACTGGCTTTGTTTTGCAGGCGTGGCAGGGAAAGAAAAACGATCAATGCAGTAAAAAGATAGGCTAAGGATTGTGGTGTTGTGACAATGAAGGCACCAAGTGGTGCGAGTAGTAGGGCCAGTAAAGCAGTTTTACCTTGATTTCCCAATATGCCCTGAAAGCCGATGGCAGCGCTCGTACTCAACATTAATGCAGCCAGCAAAGGAATCAGCAGATTATCGACCGTACGCAGAGGTAGCGCAAAAACCTGGGTCGCGCTCAGCTCTAGTGCGTACTGTCCGATGTAGTAAAGTGGTTTTGGGGTAATGGTGCCAAACTCGGCAATATGAGCAATGGTGGCCCGATGAATAAATGGATCAAAACCAAAGCCGTGCGGATAGGCTACAAAAGCTATGGCAACAATAGAAAAAATCATCAGAGCTACAGCCGGCGCTACGAGTCTGGAGCTACCTTTAGTCTGCGCTAGACCGTATAAGATAAGTGCAGCCAATCCGATTGCAATAATACTGATTGATGGAATGACCTCCCAAGGTGTCCGCACCGATTCAGTAATTTGGTGTGGCAAAATCGCCATCCACCAAGCGAGTAAACAAACTAGGATTGCACAAAAGGCTGCTAAGGCCGCTGGTTTAAAGCGAGACTGATTAGTAGTATCTTCGTCGTCCGGAGCAAATCGTCCAGCGATGGCACAAATAGCTCCGATAAAGGCGGTCATGGTCACGAGCATGAACGGATAAATTGGCCCGAGATAATACAAAACACTGCCAATGATCGACATTAGTGCAATAATTGAGAGAATACCAATGCTAATCTGCATCCAATAAGGCTGTCGAGGAAAAATAAATCGGCCTAATAGCCAACCAGCTGAGAGAAGAAAGCTGATTAGCGTTAGAAGGCCAAAGAACGGGCTGATAAACACAAAAGCATTCACGATCAGTAGGGCAACTGACGCCAGAAGTAATCCATTCATTTTTTGACTAATGTTCCGCATTTTGTGCTATGATTATATCAAATCTATGAAAACCAGGGATCCAAATAAGCTATTTCCGCATGATTATTTACTTAAACCGCTAGTTTTTCTAATTCCTCAAGCGGTTAAACCTAATCATATCACGGTTTTCCGAATGATCATGACTCCGGTTGTTCTTTGGTTGCTTTTAATTGAAAATTACCAAATTGGTGTTCCGCTTTTTATCTTTATCGCCCTGACTGACGCTTTGGACGGTTCGTTGGCAAGGCTCAGAAAGCAAATAACCGCCTGGGGTACATTTTATGACCCAGTGGCGGATAAGCTATTAATCGGCTCGGTAATATTGCTGATCGTTATCAAATATGTTAATCCGATTCTGGCTGTAGCGTTGATCGCCGTTGAGCTAATGATAATCGTTGGCGGTTGGTACAAACGGCACAACGGAGCAGTTCAATCAGCTAATATTTGGGGTAAGATAAAGATGTTTTTGGAAGTTTGTGGCGTTATGTTTCTTTTGATTTCTCTTTGGTTCGGTGCTGATATTTTTGTCGATATTTCCAACGGTACGTTAGTGCTTGCTGTAATATTTGCGATCGTTTCACTGTTAACGTATAGTCTATAAACCAATGAATATTCAGACAATACTTAAATCAACGATTTTCGTTATCTTTTTTATATCGACACTTTGGCTCGTCGCCGGCGTGCCATTTGTTTTTAATTCCCCGGACGAGAATGCCAATTATATTTTTGCGAAGACTTTCTCGGAATCTGGGACTTTTAAACTTCATGACAGCGCCAATCTTGAGCTGGGCGGCATTATCCACTCTCGCAGTACCTTGGCGGTTGGGGAGTATATTGTTCCGAAAAGTTTTTTTGGCCTTTCGCTAATTAGCGGCGCGATTGGTTGGTTATTTGGTCAGGTTGCGATTCTCTTAGTAGTTCCAGTTCTAGCAATATTATGTGTATTAGCCTGGCGCTCAATAATCTATAAGATTTTTAAAAATGCACAATTGGCTGATTTGACAGCCCTAATGCTGATGATCCATCCAGCATTTTGGTATTACACTGGCCGGACAATGATGCATAACGTTGCCTTCGTGGCTTTTTTGATTTTTAGCGCTTGGTTTTTGATCTCTACTCCCTGGCATCGATGGTTAAAGGATCGGCTTTGGTTGGCAGAATACCTGAACACAATATTTGCTTCACTAATGTTGGGATTGGCTTTGGTGATTCGAACTGCGGAAGGAATTTGGGTTTTGCCGTTAGCAGCTTTCCTACTTTGGTATGGTCGAAAAAAAATATCATGGAGACAGTTGATACTTTTTATTTTGACCTTGGCTTTACCGCTCACGATAATTTTGACAGTCAATAACAGTCTATATGGTAGTCCGTTTTCGACCGGGTATACGGTTGGGGAGGGATATATTCCGGTTCAAACTGAGCTTGAAATTCAACCAGAGCAAGTTGATGCAGTCAATAATCCGCAAGCGTCATCAGGCATTGCAGGGATATTTTTACCGTTTGGTTTCCATGAATACAACATCGTTCACAACGTCTGGAATTATGGCTTTTTACTTTTTCCCTGGATGAGTATCTTGGCAGCGATCGGACTATTAACAGTATTTATTCAGCGCCATAATCTATGGATGATGCTGGCTAGTATCACGGTAGTTTTGTCGATTTGGCTAGGCATTGTTTATGGCAGTTGGTGGTTTGCAGATAATCCTGATCCCCGGGTGATCAGTTTAGCAAATTCGCATGTGAGATACTGGTTACCGCTATTTGTTTTTGCGAGTTTGTTTTCTGCTAAAGCAATTCTCTGGCTTTCCAACATGATTAAACATAAAGGGGCGCGTGCTTTTACTGTCGTTATATTTTCCATCGCGCTCGTTATTTTGTCTGGCTGGAGTATTTTTTCCGGTCAGGATGGCTTTATTAAGGTACGTAAAAATTTGCTAACCTCTGCTGAAAAACGTCAGATCGTACTCGAAAATACAGAAAGCGAGGCCATCGTTATCGTTGATAGGGCGGATAAATTTCTTTTTCCAGATCGTCGGGTTGTGACACCGCTTCGTAGTCAAAGTACCTACACGGCTATTCCGGCTTTGCATGAGGTGGCCCCGCTGTATTACTTTGGCATCACTTTACCTGAAGAGGATATTGATTTTTTTAACAAGGCTACTCTTTCAAAAGTCAATCTAAAAATATCTGTTGTGATCCATGCTTTTGATGAAACCTTGTATCAAATAACTACCATTGAAAAATGATAATCAAACGCCTCATTCAAACGCTCATAATTATCGTGCCATTCGTGCTATTTGGATGGCTGCTTGTAATTGATATTGCGCCGAGTGGCTTACGAATTGTAAACCAGAATGTTGATGAGGCGAGTCCATTTCGTGATCGTCTTTTGCCGGATCAGCGAGTCAGTATCGTTCAGTACGACAAGAGTTGGCAACCATACATGACGGTTTTTGATGATCCAACTTACTTTTCAGTTCACTTACCGCATACTGAATTTGAGTCCGTGGATGTTGAAGTGGAATTTCAAAATACTAGTCAACCGATAGTTGAGCTCGGAGCATTGGTTGATATATTTTCTCAGGCATATGATCTCTATCCGCTTCATAATTTAGTCATTGAACAACTAAATTGGCCAAGCTTGGAAGTGGGTGAAATCACTCTCTATCAACGTGAACAAAAATATAGTTCACTCGAAGAATTCATTCAAAATCTTCCTGACCGCTCTCGGATTGCAACCTACTTTTATGAACTGACCGCTCCGTATCGAATTGCTGATTATCAGCCGTTCGGGTCAGAACAGTTCTTTGACGTTTCACTTCGCGGCTATCACAAATACAAGACCTACATTAAAGACGAAGACCTGGTTGCCGAACTTGTCTACATGGATATGAACCGAACGGTTGGTGCTGATGAAGTAGCACTACGTGTTCGAGATGAAAGTGACGTGGTCGTTTTTGAACAGAAATTTAACGATGACAGTAATACAACAAGCAATCAAGTGAGTACAACTAAAACAGCGATTATCCATAAAACAGGATTGCCTGAAGGCGTCTATACTGTTGAATTATCCGGTACGAGTGATATCTTTTGGCGATCAATAAAAAGCCCACAGCGCTACCTGACGTTTGTTAATAGTCTTTATATCGGAGACGACGTTGGACATCTGGCCGAACCACGTTCAACGCAATTTTATACTAATGCCAAGAATTTAACTTTCGAAACTTTTCATGCTGATGCTACGCAAAGTCTCACCCTTGGTTCTACAGAAGTAGCCATTCCTCGAAGCCATGAAAAAATTTATTATTCAGTTGAGGACGTTGGAGTTATTCTCGGCCATTCAATTCGGGGAGACTTAAAAATGGTCGGCGACGGTAAGTTTTCGTTCTCGAAAGAATCGTTTTTTGATCCGGATCCCTTGAAAATAGGTTCTTTTACTGATCCTGAACTTTCCGGCATTGATTACTTGATCACGACGTATCAATCGCCGAAACAAAAGGGGGATTGGCTGGTTGGATCAGTCCGTTTTAATCTCGATGAGGTCAAAATTATTGACGAATCAACAATTTTTACTCTGTCGGCGCCGGGTATTCTAGCTCTACAGAATGCAGTTGATGTCCATGCTATTAATTTACGCTTTAATAAATCTCCATTAACGTTTAGCGGATTTCTTCAGGAGATCCGTAGACGTTTACCATTTGGATTATGAGGGATATTGCCAAAATCGGATTTATCACTTCGCTGATCAGCTATGGAGTTTTTGCTTTGGCTGACTATCTTCGCCCAGGTTTTGTTAGTTTCACCTTTTCAGTACATTGGTTTTTGCTTTTTCTGATTGTGTTTGGTGTTTGGTGGAGCATTTACGATGACCAAATGTCATCATCAAAAGTTGGCACAATTGTTGCTTGGCCGATCAAAATAGCTCTTGGCATGCTACTGTTCGTGATTATTTGGCAAGAAGGAGAAGTCTTTGGTGATTTAAGGGTTTTCCTCGCTTTGATTGGATTATTAATCCCATTTTTTATACCTCTGCTCTTGCGCCATCGTGAAGACTGAGGCAAGATTGAATCAATAAAATCAAATATGGAAGAATGTCTTTTTTGTAAGATTATAAAAGGAGAAGTACCGTCACACAAAATTTACGATGACGATGATACTTACGTTTTTTTGGACATTGGGCCGGTTAGCCGTGGTCATTGTTTGATCATCCCAAAAGAACACGCGGAAAATATTCATGAGGGTTCACTCCAAGCGGCTCAAGCCGTTATTAAAACTCTGCATTATTTGGCGCCAAAAATGGTTTGTGCGCTCGGTGCCTCGGGCTATAATATCGGTTTAAATATTGGGAAGGATGCTGGCCAACTAGTCTTTCATACCCACCTGCATTTTATGCCGCGTTACGCCGGCGAACCAAGAGCTTTTGTTAAAACCAATCCTTCTCAGGAAGAGTTGCAGGAAATTGCTGATCAAATTCGTCATGAACTTAAAAATGAGTGTTAAAAAGTGGAAGAAAATTTCTGACAAACTTATTCAGAACAATCCCTTCTGGTCTTATTGCGCCAAAAATTTAACCTTACAAAGGTACCGAGTGCGATTATTACAATTGTGATTTCAAGGACGGCTGGGTGATTAGTCTCTGGTTTTTAGCCAGACCTCGGGTTTTAGAAATTGTTGACGAAATCAAAAGGAAAAAGTAAGGTATTGTCTACTAATCACTCGTTGCTAGAACTGCTTAAATTGAGCAACGTTCTAGGCGGCAAGCGAGCACAAAGGAGTCGTACCGGACAAGTACGGCAACGAAGATCGCAGTTTGCAACAACGAAATTTGCCAATTTTAGCAGCTATAGATTATATGAAAGTGCTTGTCACTGGAGGGTGCGGCTTTATCGGATCTCATTTCATTCGTGTGATTTTCGAGGAGAAGCCTGATTGGGAGGTCATTAACTTGGATGCGCTCACTTATGCTGGCAATTTAGCCAACACGCTTGATATTCAGACGCACCCACGTTATCGCTTTGTTTACGGTTCAATTACCAATAAACAGCTTATAGACAAACTTATCCAAGAAGTCGATGCCGTGGTTAACTTTGCCGCGGAAACCCACGTTGATCGATCAATACAAGATAATGAACCGTTTATTCTGACCAACGTCCTTGGTGTTCAACGTTTGATTGATGCTTGCGTAAGGTATGAGAAGCGCTTCCATCATGTCAGTACTGACGAGGTGTTTGGCTCATTAGGTCCTGAAGATCCAAAATTTACTGAGGATACCCCGTATGATCCTCGGAATCCGTATAGTGCGACCAAAGCGGCTTCAGACCACTTGGTAAAAGCAGCGATGCACACTCATCAGCTCAATGGTACGATCTCGAATTGTACGAATAACTACGGGCCATACCTCTATCCGGAAAAGTTTCTGTCGATTTCCATTACGAATATCATGGATGGCAAGCCGATTTTGATTCACGGTGACGGTCGTCAAATTCGCGATTGGATTCACGTGATAGATCACGCCAAAGGCATTTTATCAATTTTGGAAAAAGGCCGAGCTGGGCACACTTATATGATGGGTGGCAATGCTGAGTTTTCGATCACTGATACCGGCCGGGTGGTAATTGAGGCAATGGGTGTGAACGAAAACATGCTACAGTTTATTAATGACCGTCCTGGACAGGACAGAAGGTATTCAATTGATTATACTAAGATCAACAATGAGCTTGGTTGGGAACCGAGCATGACTTTTGAGGAAGGGATTCGAGACATGGTCGGGTGGTATCGAAGGAACGAAGCATGGTGGCGCCCAATTAAAGAGAGCTCGGGTTACCGTCGTTGGTACAAATTACAATTTGGCGAACACGCTGTATGAACAAAATTGAAACTCCAATTAAAGATCTCGTGATTCTTGAGCCTCAGGTTTTTGGCGATGATCGAGGTTTCTTTTACGAATTTTATAACGCCGACAAGTTTTCTGATTTAGGTATCAACGTCAAGTTTCGTCAGGGTAATTATTCTCGCTCAGAAAAAGGTGTTTTACGCGGATTGCATTTTCAGTTACCGCCAAAACCGATGGCTAAATTAGTGCGCTGCACTCGGGGTCGTCTTTGGGATGTAGCGGTTGATTTACGCAAAGATTCACCGACCTATAAACAATGGTTTTCGGTTGAGCTATCAGATGAGAACAAGGAAATGTTTTTCGTTCCGGAGGGCTTTGCTCATGGATTTTACGCGCTAGAAGATTGCGATTTAGCGTATCTAACATCAAACACTTATGACGCTGATCTTGATGCTAACATTATGTGGAATGATCCGGACTTAGGAATTGAATGGCC
>JBDRDZ010000078.1:0-8055 GCA_043820165.1 Patescibacteria group bacterium | reverse complement strand
TGACGATTATAAAAACGGTATTCGCGTCACAAGTGGTGATGTTGATGGTGATGGCGTAGATGAAATCGGTGTTTCAACAAATAAACATGGTGTTGGTTTAGTAAAATTTTTTGAACTTTCCGGATTAACTGCCGCTGCGATAACACCATTCAATTCTGAACAAGAAAAAGGCGTGCAAGCGACGACAGTTAAAAATGGTGATAACGACATCATTATTGCGATGTCATCTTCCCCAACAACTAGCAATCAGATTGGCAAGTACATCAAAGTCGACGTTAGTGAACAAACACTTTATGCCTATGAAAATGGGGCTTTAGTGAAGTCATTCCTAGTTTCAACCGGCACCTGGACCTTCCCAACTCCATACGACACCACAACAATTACCGACAAACTTCTTTGGCATGATTACGTTGGTTTCTACGGAGAAGGCAATCCAAACAATTATAATTTACCAGGAGTAAAATATAACTTAAGATTCAGACCACATCATTACATTCACTACGCTTACTGGCATAATAATTTCGGACATCGCATGAGTCACGGTTGCATTAATGTCAATTACGAAAACTCTGAATGGATTTTTAACTGGGCTGAAGTTGGTACACCGGTTGAAGTTGCACCATAACAAAAATATCTTTTAAAAAGTTATATGCAAGTTTGTGTATAACTTTTTTTGTTTTTATTCTCATTTAATGCAATCGGAGCTATAATTTATGTATTGCATAGTGCCAGCACGTGCACATTATGCAATACAAACAAAATCATCTTTAAAACTTTTGACGGTCGACAAAAAACTAAAGATGAAATTTATTCTGCACGCGCAGTAAAAAATGAAAGGGGGTGTAACGTACATGCCAGCTAAGAAACGTAAGGTTGCTAAGAAACCTGCAAAGCGTAAGCCAGCGAAACGTAAGGTTGCTAAGAAACCTGCAAAGCGTAAGCCAGCGAAACGTAAGACAGCAAAAAAAGCTGCTCCTAAGAAGCGCAAAGCTGCAAAGCGTAAGCCAGCGAAACGTAAGACAGCAAAAAAAGCTGCTCCTAAGAAGCGCAAAGCTGCAAAGCGTAAGCCAGCGAAACGTAAGAAGAAATAATATTCTTCAAATAAAAATCCCCGTCGTTCACTGAGGAGGTAACTCACCAGAGGACGTGCGGGGATTTTGTTTTGATTGCTAGAATATTTATGATTTGATAAGCTATAGTAGTAATTTTAATCATAAAATATGCCAGAGAAAAAAGAAATGAGCCCTAAAGGAGAGGAAAAAGAGCCAAAGATTGTCTTTGATGACGAAGCAGAAGAAAGATATCCTTGGGGAGACGAGGATTCTGTCATGAATCCTAATAATAACCCAGCAGAACATGCTAAGCGGCTAGAAAGAGAAGCAGTCGCTGCTAGCGATAAAAAATCCATGGAGGTTCCTGAAGGAGATGACTAGTAATAAATCGCCCATACGGGCGATTTTTAGTTTGATATATCGAACTAAACTCTGTAAGATAAAGGAAGTATGCTTTTGTTCAAAGTAGAACAGCAAATTCTTGATTCGATTGTAGTCGCCTCAGAGAACGATCCGAACAAGCCAGAATTCCCAGCTGACAATCCAAAATTCCCAGCTACGCCAACTTACAAAATTGTTGTACCTGGTTTTAAAAATGTTTGGCTGAAAGACGAAAGCCACAATCCGACCGGGACGCACAAAGATCGGATGGCCTGGGAAATCGTGGTGACCTATCGTGATTTTTTATTAGCCAAGAAGCGGGGCCAGATTTCCGGCGAGCTGCCGCGTATGTCGATTATCTCTTCTGGATCAGCAGCTGTAGCAATTCAAACTCAACTTAAAAAATACCAACTGCCGAATCTAAAAGTTTTAGCTGATCATGACATCGATAAGAATGTTCTGGAGATCATTAAAAATCTTGGCTGTGAAGTTTATCAGACAAACCTCGGCGAGAAACCGCTGGCCTGGCCCGAAATACTTGAACTTACTGATAATCAAGACGGTTTCGATATAACTTCATCTGAAGCTTTGGACCCGACAACGCGCTTTTATGACTGGTTAAGCTACGAGATTATCAATTCGTCCCCTGACTACTGCTTCGTTCCCTTTGGTACTGGGAATTTATTTGAAAATGTTTTAAACATCAATAAAAAAGAAGTGTCGACTAAACATCATGATCCGCGATTTAGTGGTGACGTCAAAACTTTACGACAGTGTAACTTTTTTGGAGCCACAACTAACGATCGCGACTCTAAAGCAGACAAGCTGTACTCGCCGCATCTGCCGTTTGTTCATTTTGATGAGCAATGGATCCGTCTTTATCGCTATGCCGGCTTTTGCGGGCCAAAATCAAACGTCTATTTGATTGAGGAAAACTTTCTAGATGACGCGCTTGAGTTGGCCGAAGCTCAAAAAATAAAATGCGAGCCTTCTGGCATCGCCGGTTTAGCCTTATTGCTGCAAATAAAAGACGATGTGCCGAAAAATAAAAGGATTTTGATCGTTAGTACCGGCAAAACAAAATATGAGTATTAACGAAGCCAATAAAATCGACTTTCTAGCTTTTACAAACGACGGGCAGGGCGTTCATTTGGTGATTACTGATCATCACGACTGGACAACAGATGAACAAGCACATCTATTTTTACTGCAAGAAAAAATTAACGCTTATCTTGCTTTTATTGAAAGTGGTGAGATTTATAAGAACTCTCCTGAATGTGAAGACAAAGTAATCACCATAAAAATAAGTTTCAAACATCCCCCAACCGATCATGCATGTGATTTTTTAAAAAAGGCAGAGCAAGTGATTAACAAAATCAACATTAATCTTGATTATCGAGTTGGAGAATAAATATGGAACTACTCAAAGAAATCAAAGACAAAGAGTATCCGGAAGATCGATCAACTCTTGAGCCTAGAAAAGCTGCTCGAGCAATCTTGTTTGACGAGAATAATCTAATTCCGGTACTTTTTGTTTCAAAACATAATTATCATAAGCTACCAGGTGGCGGGATCGATGAAGGCGAAGATCAAATTCAGGCTCTGAAGCGTGAAGCGAAGGAAGAAGCTGGTTGCGAGATCGAAATCACTGGTGAAGTTGGTAAAATTATTGAATATCGGTCAGAATGGAACCAGCTCCAGACATCATATTGTTATCTTGGCAAGGTGATCAGTAAGGGCGAACCTGACTTTACTGAAAAAGAAATCGCCAAAGGTTTTCAACTTGTCTGGCTGACACTTGATGAAGCGATCGATAAAATTAAAAACGACCAACCGGCCGGTTACGAAGGATCGTTTATCCAAAAACGAGATATAATCTTTCTCAAAACGGCCAAAGAGATAAAAAAATAACACCTGCCTGGGCTAGGCGGGTGATTTATTTTAATGACGCTATCTCGACCAGTCCCCTTTTAATAACACTGGAATAGCATCCAGGTCATTTTCTTTTAAAACTTTTTTCGTTTTTTCTACGTCTTCAGGCTTAGCTACGAGCACAGCCTCACAATATTGACTCAATGGCAACTCAGAAATTGTTGGATACTCATCAATCCCATCATAATCATCTCGATCCATAATGGCGCTCGAGAATATGAACGTGATATCTTCTTTCAATGCTCCAATACCATGCTCACTGATCCCCGGTCTAACAAGCTTGCCTTCTTTATTATACACATCCCGAGTCATCATAACATCATCACTTGCCGACCAAGCAGGAATATCTATTTCCGGATGACGTTCTTTTAATTTAGTCCGTGACAACAAAGCCCCTTCCGCTGCAATATGTGCAAAATTTTCAAAACTCGTGATATGAAAATGTCGAAGGTTGCCTTTTTCTCTTGAACGGATCTGCTCCTTGGCATAATCACGTGCCTCAAAAAGCATCTGTTCTTGAGTGATGCTATGCTCTTTTGCATAGCGCCGGATTAATCCGGGTTTGCGGCGAAGCTCCATAGAGAGCGTCTGAACTTTTCTCTTTAACTCTTCATCAGGAATCGATCGGGCTTTTTTTGTCTCTCGATTAATTACCCAGCCGGATTTTGATTCATCAACAGAACCGTCTTCGTTGATATGGTCCCTCCAAGTGTATGAAATTTTATCACGTTTTGTCATATTTTGATTATATCAAGCTTGTCTGCCTCGCTGCCGGAGGTGGATCATCGTCCGTGTAGATGTGAACTTCACCAAAAATGCCGTCGTAACCAGGTCGGATGTGCAGTTCGCTAGTGCGCATGCGGCGAATGCCTTCGGCAATAGCCGGATTTGAGACTTGTTCAATCTTATCAATCCCGACATCAAGTAAAATATCAAATTCTGATCCAGCTTTTTCAACTAGTTGATCGTACATAGCCTGAACTTTCTTTGATGATGTTGATTTGATGCCGAACGATTCAGCGATGATCTCCTGGAGTGGCACGATCGACTTATACGGAACGTGATTATCAGGCATCTCGTGCAGATCACGATCAGCAAGTTCAATGACGCGATTCAGTGTTCCTAGCGTCATCGGCTTTTTGCATGTCGGACAAAGCCCAGCGTGTTTTTTCGTCTCTACCGGATCGCACCAAACGCCACATTTTGCGCAGCCATCAGTATGGTATTTGCCTTCTTGCGGATAGAACTCAATTGTGTAAGCGAATTTGGAAATATCGCGTTCGCGTAAAATGCGGACAAACTCATCGTAACTCATCTCACCTGGTTCAAGCTCAAAAACATTTGCTTCACGCCCGAAATTGCGCGGACTATGAGCATCGCTGCTCGAAATCAACATCAAATTATCAAGCGCGGATAGTTGTCGATTCATTAAAGGATCAGATGAAAGTCCGGTTTCAACTGCATAGATGTACGGCGTCATTTCACCAAAGCACTCTTCGATCGTGTCAAAACCTGACTTTGAGCCAAAAATTGCAAACCACGGCGTCCAAGCGTGAGCCGGGACAATGATAATGCGATCGTCGATGTCTTTCAGACGTTTATAAAGCTCTTCGGAATCGATGCCAAGAATCGGTCGGCCGTCTGACTTTAAATTAAAACCTTCATTTTCGAGCCAAACATTAATATCTTCAACAGCTTCGATCGATGGCGCAAAAATCACATTATGAATCCGCCGACATTTGTCATTCTTTTTATAAATCTGTGCTACTTCGGTTGTCATCATAAAACGAACGTCCTTACCGCCAGCTTCGAGCGGCTCTTTGAGCACATATAATCCAGGTTCAGCCTCAACGAGTTTCTCTTTAATCTGAGTAAACCAAGCCGGATGAGTAAAATCAGCCACACCTAAAACATCAACGCCCTTTTTGGCACACCATAAAGCATTATTCTCGAGCGTCAAATCTTTTGAACAGGCTCGAGAATATTTTGAATGGACATGCCAGTCAGTAATAACGCGCATACGATCATTGTGTAGACGCAACCCCTTGTGATTGCCCGCTTGGTTTAAAATAAGGTCGCAGTGCTGCGTAACCAGTAAAGATAAGCAGGGCGCCGCCCCAGGTAATCAAATTTCCAGTCAAAATTTCACGCTCAACCACGTTGTCAGCTAAAAGCCAAAGCGGTTGTAGTGCCAAAAAAATCATTATGCTAGACATTAACCAGCGGATTTTTTGGTGCTGGATAAACGCAAAAGCAATAATAAATAATATAATTGCACCAACCGTGATCGGTGCTGCCTGTAGACCGATCAAAGCCGAGGAAACAATCAAGAATATTTCTCGAGTTGTCTGATTAAGTTTCTTTACAACACCGGAAAGTTGTTTGGAAAAAACAAATGACGGAATACACAACAGTAGTAAAATAATTTCGTACCAAAGGTATTTTTCAACATCGCTAGTCCAAACGCTAATACCTCGAGCTCCATATAAAGCATCAATCCAGTTACCCAATACGATCAGTTCAAGAATTGGAAACAGTCCAAGATATACGCCAGATAAAAATAAAAACACTGCAACCCCTTTGGATGCTCGCAAAACGCGCTTATAGTCTTCAAAAAAATCCTGCGCGCTGCGCTTCCATGATTTGGTTACAGCGTCCCAATCAGCGGACATACTAACCGTTTAACTTTTCTGCTACCTGCAGTTCTTCCTGAGTGTTAATACCGATAACTTCGAAAGGATCAGCTGACGCAGTCATAACATCGCTACCCTCGTCGATTGCCATCGCGATTAAATCAGTTAAATAATACTCACCACTAGCATTTTTATTTTTTAGTTCTGGTAAATGTTCCCAAAGCCATTCAGCATCGAACATATAAAGTGCAGGGTTGACTTCTCTAATCTCTAGCTCTTCTTCGGTAGCATCTTTTGCTTCTTTAATTTGTTGCAAATGACCGTGATCATCGCGGACAATTCGTCCCCAACGAGAAAAAACTGAATAATCTTTTTTGAAATTCGGCACTTTTGCTGTGATCATAGAGATGACACCGTTCTCCTTGTGTAACTCTTCAAGCTTTTGAATAACCTCAGCACTAATAAATGGATGATCACCATAGAGCACAATAACATTATCAGCTCCTTGAGCCACCTCTTTAGCCGCCATCACAGCATGACCTGTTCCCAGTTGTTCTTCTTGCACTGCATATTCACACAAACGGTCACGACAAACCTCGTTAAAAGTCTCAACCGTGTCAGGAGCAACAACGATAATGGGCCTTTCATCAACTTCGCTGTCTCGAATGCTATCGAGTAAATGCTCAATCATTGGTTGGCCAGCAATCTCGACGAGAGGCTTTGGTACCTCTGCCCCCATACGCTTGCCTTGGCCAGCGGCTAGGATAATGACGCGTGTACTCATATAAAAAGTTTACTTTTACTGGCCAAATAGTACTAAAATTAGCGAGATTGGTCAAGGTAAATAAATCCCAGACCCTGAGCGGGTCTGGTACTTTTTTACTCCTCGATTGTCGCTGAAAGATATCGGACACCATGTCGATGCATCTTTTTTAGCGCCTCGCGCTGTTCGTTAATATTTTCACTACAACTGTAAATGACCTGGTGCTCGTTATTATTGTCGATCTCGCCGACCAGCTCGAGATGCTCGCGAAGGTCGAAAACCAGCTTACAGAGCACGTCAGCGTACTCCTCATAGCGCTCGCATTTCTCCATCTCCTGCCAGATCTCGTCGAAGCTGATCCGTTGACCGACGTAAACCAACGACAGGGTTGGTTGGTCGATCGCGTCATCAACGAGACGAAAGTTGAATTCGACGAGACATCGCATCAACGATGACACACCGTCCATGAGCCGCAGCGTCATGGCATCTTTATATTTGGCATAGGTCCAGTAACGCATTGGGTCTCCGGTGAAAGAGCGAGGTCAAAGCGTAATCAAAAAACAGCCTTTTGTCAAGGCTGACAGATTTACTATAAAAACAATCGCCCAGCACACGCGCACGCGTGCTGGGCAAGTTTCAAGGGTTCAGGAGATGCAAGCGATCAAGGTTCAAGAACCAACGACCACTTCCGCGAGACGCCCGCCCGCAAGATCACAGGGAAGCGACAGAAGCTCAGGAGGAATCCCTGCGGACGCGGACCTCACCGTGCCACCCGCCGGCGCGCAAGGCGCCGAGGCCGGATTCCGAGAAACGGTAACGTGTACGCAACCAGCAGAAGGTTCGCTGGTCGAGTATAATGCCGGTGAGCGCCTTGTGCAGGTGCCAGACCGGAGCATATTCCTCGAGCGACAGCTGGTAAATGGCGGTGTTGAGATCGTTCCAGCACGTACCCCGGCGCGAGCAGTCCGGTGTGACCTCGACGATGATCCAGCGCCACTCCGCAAGCGGCTCCCAAACGATCTTGTGCCGATCTTCATGGGTCAGCGTCCAGTGATCGGCTTGGCCAAAGGCGGTCATGATCTGCCGGTAACTCGCCACGCCCTCAGGCGGCACGGCGAAGATCTCCTTGCCTTCTATGCGCAGCTTGGTGATAGCGCGGTTGGAAAGCTCGGGCTTCGGAACTGTTCCAACCTTGAGACCGTGCTCGTGATAGACCTGCTCGATCTCCAGCCGACGTTCCTCGGCCAGGTCGCGTTTTTTGGGCTGCTGCTTGGCGCCACGCTGGGGTACCGGT
>JBDRDZ010000077.1:0-5238 GCA_043820165.1 Patescibacteria group bacterium | reverse complement strand
AAAAAGTATTGAACAGCTGCTTAATAGGAAAAAATTAAACGAAGCTGTATCAAATCTGCAAAGCAAGACGATGAAAAAACTTACAGAATGGCAGTCTATCCAGCAATTGATCGATACAAGTGAAGAAGCTGAGCTGGTACTCGAAGGTAGACTGAAAACCCGAGATGAGTTAGTAGCCTTAGTGTCTAAAAAATTTTTAACTGATCCATGGAATCAAACTGCTGAGCAAGTCGTCAGCGATGTTTCAGAAGAGGTTGTCGAAATTTACGGATGACGTCTTTTGACTCCCGACGCCTTTGACCTCACCTGCCGGTGATAACTCACGGCAAAACGATGAGCTTCATCACGTACTTTTTGAAATAATTCTTTGCCTCGAGCCGCTACGCGAGCTAGTTCGAGATCCTGACGATCAAAAACCAATCGATCCTGTTTACGGTCAAAACCTTTGGCAATGCCGATAATCGGAACTTTGATCTGAAGTTCGTCTAAAATCCGCTGAACTCTATTGACCTGCCCTTTTCCACCGTCAATGATCATCACTTCCGGTAGTGGCCAGGCTTTTTGAAACTTTTCAGCGCGAACTAGTCGACGACGCATCATTTCCTCCAGCATCGCGACATCATTAGCGCCTTCGACAGTCTTGATCTTGAATTTGCGATATTTATCTTTGGCTGGCTGACCATCCTCAAAAACAACCATCGATCCCACCGCTGACGTGCCGGAAATATTACTAATGTCATAAGCTTCGATCCGGCCGTCAAGATCGATAATATCTTCGCCTTGTAATCGAGTTATCGGTAAAGTAACATCTTCTTTAGTAATAAAAGCTACGTCCTGAATATGTTCCAGTGCGAAAATATTATTACGGAGCTTAGCCGCCTCTTCGAATTTCTTGCCTCTTGAGGCGATCTTCATGTCTTTTTTTAGATGACGCATCAACTGCCCCTTTTTGCCTTCGAAAAATAATATTAAGCGGTTGATAATCTTTCTATATTCCTGCTTGCCAATCTCCCCAGTACAAACACCTGGGCATTTCTTAATTTGACGATCAAAACAAGGCTTTGTCCGGCCAGAAACAGCCGGCGGTTCGCAAACTGACCAAGGAATAAACTTCCTGACATATTCCAGTGCTTTCTTAAGCGACGGCCCACTGGTGTACGGCCCGAAGACTCTAATGAACTTCGTTTTTGCTTTTGCTGATAAATTTTTATCAAATGGATTGATACCGAGTCGATCAAGTTCAAGTCCACGCATCAAAAGTGGCTTGGGATAATCTTCATTAGTGATCACTAAATAAAGAAAACTCTTATCATCCCGCTGCAAAATATTGTAATACGGTTTGTGCGCTTTGATTTTATTGGCTTCAAGCACCAGCGCTTCGATTACGGTCGGTGTTTTGATGTATGCAATGCGCGCAATCTTGGAGACAAGTTCAGTAATCCGATCGTCCTGTGCCTTGTTGAAATACGAATTAACGCGGCGCTTAAGTGATGTCGCCTTCCCAACATAGATAACATCACCAATTTCATCATAATAAAAGTACACCCCAGGACTATCGGGCAACTCGTTATTCAGAATTTTGATATTTTTCGGGATCATTATTTAGGTTGTAAATGCGGCCGCAGATATTTTCCAGTGTAGCTGTCTTTTTTCTGACAAACTTGTTCCGGCGTACCTTCGACAATTACAAAACCACCACCTTCGCCGCCTTCAGGGCCAAGATCAATGATCCAGTCTGCAGTTTTGATTACATCTAGGTTATGTTCGATAACCATCACAGAGTTCCCCTTATCAACAAGTTTGTGAAGAACTTCGAGCAAACGTTTAACATCTTCAAAGTGCAGACCGGTCGTTGGCTCGTCGAGCAAATATAATGTGCGGCCAGTTTGGCGTTTAGCTAGTTCGGTTGCCAATTTTACCCGCTGGGCTTCCCCGCCCGACATGGTCGGCGCTGGTTGGCCGAGTTTTAGATAACCCAAACCGACTTCATTTAAAGTTTTGATCTTGGAGTAAACGGCTGGGATATTTTTAAAAAATTCACTCGCTTCTTCAATAGTCATGTCTAAAATCTGCCAGATGTTCTTTTCATTCCATTCAACTTCCAAAGTTTCACGATTAAAACGTTTACCTTTACAAACATCACAGTTAACGTAGACGGTTGGCAAAAAATGCATTTCAATCGCGATCTCTCCATGACCTTCACAGTTTTCACAACGACCGCCAGGACGATTAAAGCTAAACCGACCAACTCTGTAGCCACGAAACCGCGCTTCCTCGGTTGAAGCAAACAATTCACGAATCGGCGTCCAAGCTCCGGTGTAAGTGGCCGGATTGGATCGAGATGAACGGCCGATTGCCGATTGATCCATTAAAATCGCCTTATCGATATACTCGACACCCAAAACCGCCTGATGTTTACCAGGCTTTGCCTTTGTCTTATACAAACGCTTCGAAATCGATTTATACATGACGTCAAACATCAAAGTTGATTTTCCTGAGCCAGAAACTCCTGTCACACAAACAAAGCGACGTAAAGGAATATTTACATCAAGATTTTTAAGGTTATGTTCAGCTGCACCTTTGATTTTTATAGCATCTGCTCCCACTTTTCGACGCTTCGCTGGAACATCAATTTTCAAATCGCCACGCAGATAAGCAGCAGTTTTTGATTTTTTGTCATCAAAAATCTCTGGCACTTTTCCTGTGGCCACAACTTCGCCGCCAAGTTTACCAGCACCTGGACCAATTTCGATCATGTAATCAGAGCGACGAATCGTATCTTCGTCGTGTTCAACAACAATAACCGTATTGCCAAGATCGCGTAAACCTTCCAAAGTTTGAATGAGTTGTTCATTATCGCGTTGATGTAGACCGATTGTTGGCTCATCGAGAACGTAAAGCGCACCGACAAGTTGCGATCCAACTTGAGAAGCCAAACGAATACGCTGAGCTTCGCCGCCAGATAACGATCCAGCTCTCCGATTCAAGGTCAGGTAATGCAAACCAACATCAAGCATAAAGGTTAAGCGATTTTCAATCTCTTTAAGCACTGTGCCGGCAATTTCCTGAGTTCGCTCATCAAGATCGAGACTCAAGATAAATTCAGTCGCTTCATTGATTGTCATTTGCGTCAGTTCAACAATATTTTTTTTGTTGATGAGTATACTCATGGCTTCCGGACGCAAACGAGCGCCCTCACAAACCGGGCAAGCCGTTTCAGAGAACAGTTCTTCTGTGCCCAAACCGTCGCAAGCTTCGCAAGCGCCGTACGGACTATTGAAAGAGAAAAGTCGTGGTTCAATCTCTGGAAAAGAAAAACCACAGTCAACACAACTAAACTTAGTTGAGAATACGCGTTCTTTTTTGTTTGGAAAAATGACAAGTGCAAGGTCGTTGCCTACGTCAACTGCATTTTCGAGTGCCTCAGCTAAACGCTGACGATCATCTTTATCCGGATCAATAAGAGCGGCGGCCGGAATTGTATCAATAACGACTTCAATCGTGTGCTGTTTATAACGCGACATCTCGATCTTCTTGCTCAAATTATGCATCTTACCGTCAATGCGCACTTTTGCGTGACCGCTGTTATACAAATCATAAAGCAGCTGATAGTAATTCCCTTTTCGTCCACGAATGACTGGCGCCAAGATCACAACTTCTTTTTTCTTTACATCATCAACTTTTTTATTTTCACGCAGTACGATATCTGTCATTTCATCAACAGTTAGCTTCTCGATAGGATTGCCACAAGTTGGACAATGCGGCAAACCAATTCGAGCGTAAAGCACACGAAGATAATCATAAATCTCCGTTACTGTCGCCACAGTTGAACGCGGATTCCGTGAATGAGCCTTCTGATCGATGGAAATAGCTGGAGACAAGCCTTCAATTTCATCAACGTCAGGTTTTTGCATCTGGCCTAAAAACTGCCGTGCATAAGCTGACAATAACTCGATATAACGACGCTGCCCTTCAGCAAAAATCGTATCAAAAGCTAAACTTGACTTTCCAGAACCAGAAAGCCCAGTAATACAAGTGATTTTATTTCGTGGAATCGTAACATCAATATTCTTGAGGTTATGTTCTCGCGCTCCCTTAATGGTAATCTCAGTTTTCATTGTTTAGTGGTTAGTGGCTAGGTATTAGTGGTTAATTCATGGATTTTCTTAACTAATCCCTAATCACTAATACCTAATCCCTAACAAAGTTATCCCCACAGTTATCAACAGGTGATATTTCGCTAATTGAAACAATTTTTTACGATATAAGTGCTACGTAGTAAAACCCCAGGAGCTAAAGGACCTCCCTAAACCGTCGTTGAAAACCCTAGCATAGGAATCCGACACGTACGTCTCGACTTCGGACTTCGGTCCGCCCTAAACGGTGGGATAACCGTATAGGTGCGTTAGCACCTTGTGACCGGGTCACCCGACGTCTTCGGACGTCATGCCCCGGAGGTCCCATGGGGTATCATTGCGGCATCGGCGGGTTGCAGCCTGTCGTTTACGAACCGCTGAAGTTTCCAACCGCTTACCCGGATTGGGGCTGGCAGCCGCGGCCTGAAAGCTGGACGCCGTACAAACACCCATCGAGGCGCCTTCTCATCTTGCCGACTGCTCGTCTTTATCCGCTCCGGCGGCCGACTTCTCGGCGTAGCACCCTCGTCACCACCCGCCTGCTCCGGCGGGGGTGACCCCTTTTTATGTCTTCTCCGACGGAGCCGGGTTCGACTTCGCCGGATTTTTCTTACGCATCTTCTTTAATTCTTTTTCCAGTTCAACAATCTCATCTCGCAAGATAGCGGCTGTTTCAAACATCAAGTTGACTGCAGCTTTTTCCATTTCATCAGTTTTATCTTTGATGACTTCTTGAATTTCACCCGGCTCAGCCATAAGTTCGATTTTGAGTACATCTTTAATGTCACCAGGTTTTTCATCGCCACCGAGCATCTCGCGAATGTCTTTAATGTTCTTAATAATTGTCTTTGGCGTAATATTATAGTCTTTATTGTACTGAATCTGAATGTCACGGCGGCGTTTGGTTTATTTGAGTGCACGTTTTAGTGAACCAGTCATCTTATCAGCATAAAGAATGACTTGACCGTTAAGATTACGAGCTGCGCGACCAATTGTCTGCACTAGTGACGTTTCTGATCGCAAAAAGCCTTCTTT
Organism: Patescibacteria group bacterium; assembly: GCA_043820165.1. GTDB lineage: Bacteria > Patescibacteriota > Patescibacteriia > UBA9934 > UBA9934 > JBDRDZ01. Next base: position 67 of record JBDRDZ010000077.1, on the reverse strand, counting down.
ATCAGCATCGAGGACAGCGACAAGCGACACCTCCGGCAAATCCAGACCTTCACGCAGCCAGTTAACA
>JBDRDZ010000076.1:0-2475 GCA_043820165.1 Patescibacteria group bacterium | reverse complement strand
CGGCAAATCTTCAGAAAATCCTTCATTCTGATTTTCTGACAGTTTTCAACCAAGATATTTTTTCCGAAATCATTTGGGCTTAATTTTTTCACTGTTCAAATTCTGATTAAATTGCTGGTTTTTAGCCATAAAAGCGTTATTCGCTTTTACATTGACCTTTATCGGCGGTGTTTTTATCTGTTTAAGGGCCGTCAGAGCTGTCGTGAATTGCCTGTTGGCCCGGTCCAGCTCCTTGCTGATTAAAGAATAGGGTCCAGTAAGCTCGGTGTTTACGGAATTGCTCATGCAAGTTTTCAACGTGCTTGAGTATTCAAACACCCTTATGAAAGCATTGACCGCAACCTGGGCCAGTGCTTTTTCGCTCGCCGTCCTGCAATCGTATTCTTCGTAAAGGTCTTTTGAAAATTCCATCGCCAGCGACCCGAATTTTTCGCTGACCGATTCCCAAAGAGCGGCATGCGTATCCAGTCCGAAACGATACAAAACTTTTACAAGACATTTGCTATCTTCAACGCATCTATCCCCCAAAAGCTGGGGCAATATCTCCTTGTAAACCTTCTGATACGATTCTTTTGAGCTGGTGCCGAATACGGTATCAAACGCAAACTTAGCTAAGGCGGATTTGATTTCATCCGTATTTATGGGCTCGGCTACTGCATGATCCGGCTGTTTTATTAAATTGTTCTCATTTGTTTCCATATTTTTAACTCAACGGATGCTTCATCATCTGTTCTCTTAAGTGCTCTACGCTGGCCGCCAAGTAAATGGTGGTCGTTTTTATGTCGCTATGTCCCATCATTTTTGAAAGCGAATAAATATCGCATCCTCCTTCCAGCATCAGCGTAGCGAATGTGTGCCTTAATTTATGGATGTTAAACTTGATTCCCGACGCTTCTTTCACCTGCTTCGTCGCCAGCTTCAGTCCGTTGTCGCTCAAGCCGTTATTACGGGTAAGCGAGGTGAAAAACTCCGGACAGGTCTTTTTCAATCTCTTGCGTTCCTTGTCATATTTTTTCAACGCTTCGGCCAGCCGGTAATTGATCGGGATTATCCTGTCCTTTTTCCCTTTCCCCTGCCTGACAAAAATGGACAGGTTTTCCATTTCTACATCCGCGTATTTCAGATTGAGCAATTCTCCTCTCCGCAGTCCGGCCATAATGAAAACCATAAACATGGCGTAATTGCGGTAGCGCAAAAAACTGTTAATGTACGGGTAATTGTCCACCACCTCCAGAATCCTCATGGCGTCCTGTTTGCTTAATTTCGGCGGAAGCCTTTTCTCCAGTTTCGGCACCTCTATCTCGTCGGCCGGATTCGATTCCATATGTCCTTCCTTCATGCACCAGCGGAAGAACACCACCAGCGACTTGTGGTAGCAGATAAAAGTGTTGACCGTCCATCCCCGGGCTGTCCGGCCGTGATAAAACAAGTTTCTGACGTTATCCAGCGTAACATCCTCTATTTCGCTCACGCCGGTGAATTTGCAGTAATAGGCAATCACCTGCTTGTATCTTTGGATGGTTTGGGGCGAGTACCCTTTGATGTATGACGAGTAATCGCAGAACTTACGGGTAAGAATTTTGATGTCCATAAAAATGAAAAACACCGCAGGTTGCAGTGTTTTCCAAAGGTGAGCCGACGCTCGGATTTGAACCGAGGACCTACTCCTTCTCTTGCATCCCCGTTTATCAAAACGCGTATCGGAGAGATAGACTGTATCTTGGGCTTATCCTTGTCGGACTTAGCCCTCCCTTGTCAGTCGTTCGGGCGCTTCAAAATGATTGGCGCCACGGTCTTGGCCCTGCGTTCGGCCTTTAACCGTAATTCGGGATTCACTCAAACGTTTCCGTCTGAAAGGTCAAAACTTTTGAGGTTTACCATGGAGGTGCTCTACCAACTGAGCTACGTCGGCATATTAAATTTTGCTGTTTAACGGTACAAACCTTTGCAGCCCCACGGCCTGTTTATGCCGGATGACGGGTGAGGAAACTCCGCATAAACACTGGATATCCCCTTGTTTCCTCTCATATTCCTACATAAACCTATGCTCCAGTTGTTACCATGGAGGCGCTCTACCAGCTGAGCTACATCGGCATATAATATTTGTGGGTGCGGTCAGAGTCGAACTGACGAGGCCAAATTGACGACGGTTTTACAGACCGCTCCCGTCCCCTACGGGGCTACGCACCCTTGATATATTTGTCAATCCAATTTTCTATTTGTAAAAGTAATTTCTTATCTGAATATCTTACATGAATCAGTCCATATTTCATTTTACCGCTTTTTTCTTTTAAAAAATCATTTCTAATATACGGTTTACTAAATTGGCTTAAGGGTATATTAGTAGTTTTTGACCAATAATCTTTGATGATTTTTATATGTTGATCTGCATAACAGTATAAGAAACATCTTAAGCGTTCTTCGTTTATTCCGCAAATATCTCTCAGAAATTTTAAAAATATTTTTACCATTTCT
>JBDRDZ010000075.1:0-5571 GCA_043820165.1 Patescibacteria group bacterium | reverse complement strand
GGCACATAAGCTTCGACAGTTTTCACATTACCGCGATCACCCATCTCCTGAATCTGAGCCCGTTTGGCGTTCAAATCACCGACGACCGGACCCATAAAATCCTCAGGAGTTACAACTTCAACTTTCATAATCGGCTCTAGTAGAACCGGGTTTGCTTTTTTAACCGCATCCTTAAAAGCCATCGATCCAGCCATCTTGAAAGCCGCTTCTGATGAATCAACTTCGTGATATGAGCCATCGTAAACAGTGGCCTTTACATTAATCAAAGGATAGCCAGCTAGAATACCGCGATCAACTGACTCACGAACACCCTTTTCAACTGCAGGAACGTATTCCCTAGGGATTGCACCACCTTTAATTTCATCGTAAAACTCGAAGTTTGGAGCATCCTCTTCTGGTTCAAACGACTCAACACGTATCCAACAATGTCCGTATTGGCCTCGACCACCAGACTGCTTAATATATTTACCTTCACCTTCAGCTTGACCTCGAATTGTTTCACGGTAGCTTACTTGCGGTTTACCAACATTGACTGACACACCATATTCACGTTTTAAACGATCAACAATAATCTCGAGATGTAATTCTCCCATTCCAGAAACAATCGTCTGTAAAGTTTCATCATCAGTGCGGACTTTAAAGGTTGGATCTTCCTCAGCGAGTTTAGCTAGTGCCAATGATAGTTTTTCCTGATCAGCTTTAGTCATTGGTTCAAGAGCCTGAGAAATAACCGGCTCTGGGAAAGTGATTGATTCAAGAACAACTGGGTGATCTGGATCACAAAGCGTATTTCCAGTCACTGTACCTTTTAGACCTACAGCGGCAGCGATTTCACCAGCATAAACCTCGTTGACATCTTCGCGAGAGTTGGCGTGAAGTCGTACAATACGCGAAATTCGTTCCTTCTCACCAGTGCTTGAGTTCAAGATATAACTACCAGCCCTTACTATACCTGAATATACTCGGAAAAAAGCTAGCTTTCCAACAAACGGATCAGCTGCGATCTTAAAAGCCAGCGCTGCAAAAGGAGCGTTATCAGATGCTTCACAGACAATCTTTTTTTCACTATCGTCAGGATCGAATCCTTCAAGCGGTGGCACTTCAAGAGGTGATGGCAGATAGTCAACAATGGCATTAAGCAAAATCTGAACACCCTTGTTCTTTAAAGCCGAACCACAAAGCACAGGAAAAATCTCCAGCTTCACAGTCGCTTCATGAAGTACGCGTTTCAACTCTTCAATTGATAATTCTTAACCAGCCAAATATTTACTCATGGCCTCTTCATCATTTTCAACGATAGCTTCAATAAGCTTGCCGCGCCATTCCTCAGCTTTTGCCTTGTATTCATCTGGAATATCAATTTCCTCAATTTCTTGACCCATTTCATCTCGATACATGAAAGCTTTCATCTTTAAAAGATCGATGATGCCGATAAATTGATCTTCGGTACCGATCGGTAATTGGACTGGATGAGCTTTAGTTGTCAAACGTTCGTGAATCGAATCAAGATCCTTATAAAAATCAGCTCCAGTGCGGTCTAATTTATTGATAAAACAAATTCGAGGCACATTGTACTTATCAGCCTGATGCCAAACAGTTTCTGATTGTGGCTCGACACCGGCCACGCCGTCAAAAACAGTTACGCCACCGTCCAAAACACGGAGTGAACGCTCAACTTCAACGGTAAAGTCAACGTGCCCAGGAGTATCAATAATATTAATGCGATGATCTTTCCAAAAACAAGTCGTGGCTGCAGAAGTGATGGTGATTCCGCGCTCGCGCTCCTGTTCCATCCAGTCCATTTCTGCTTCGCCTTCATGAACTTCGCCAATCTTATGTTTCTTACCAGTGTAAAAAAGTACACGTTCGGTTACCGTAGTTTTTCCAGCATCGATATGAGCAATAATTCCAATATTACGCGTGCGCTCAAGTGGATATTCTCGGGGCATATATTTTGAGTCGAAAGTTGAAAGTTAAAAGTCAAAAAGATTATCGTGCAAAGTGCGCAAAAGCACGGTTGGCCTCGGCCATCCTTTGAACATCTTGCTTCTTTTTAATTGCATCACCTTCATTATTTGAGGCAGCAATGATTTCATCAGCTAAACGTTCAGCCATTCTTCGACCCTTTTTCGATCGGGCAGAAGCTAAAACCCAACGAAGCGCTAATGTGGTACGACGATTTCCGCGAACAGGAACTGGGATCTGATAGTTTGCTCCACCAACACGGCGTGATTTAACTTCGACAGATGGCGTCACATTCTTCATGGCTAGATCGAAAATTTCGATTGGATCTTGTTTGGTTTTTTCTGAAATGAAATCGAAAGCGTCATAAACAACTCGTTCGGCAATTGTCTTTTTGCCGTCTTGCATGACGTAGTTAATAAGTTTAGAGACAACAACATGCCGGAATTTTTCATCCGGATGAATAGTTCTCTTTGGAGCTTTTTTTCCACGCATAGTTCTAATAGGTTATGTCTCCGATATCTTCCCGCCGTGGTCAGCGGTACTCGAAGCTTAATTAGTTTAGGTTATTTTTTTGGTCGTTTAGAACCGTATTTGGATCGACTCTGTTGACGTCCATCAACTCCGGCCGCATCGTATCGTCCGCGAACAATGTGATATCGGACACCAGGCAAGTCCTTAACTCGTCCACCGCGAATCATGACAATCGAGTGCTCTTGCAAATTGTGACCTTCTCCTGGGATATATGCCGTAACTTCCGTACCGTTTGACAGTCGAACACGAGCTACTTTACGCAAAGCTGAGTTTGGTTTCTTCGGAGTCATGGTTGTTACCTTGACGCAAACACCACGCTTAAATGGCGCACCGCGACGCAAATCTGTTTTGCGACGATGGAGCGTATCAAGAGTATATTGCATGGCCGGTGACTTTGACTTTACTTTAGACGTCTTTCGACCCTTTCTGATAAGTTGATTTACTGTAGGCATACCCGGTAGTACAAATTCAAATTTTGATGTCAGATTATTTATGAATTCTCCAAAGAAGAATTACGGTTGATTCTTCTAAATTATGCAATTTCCAGCTGACAAAGTTCGTAGTTTTGAATTTGTCCCACCGGGCATAATAAAAAATCGGTGCCGGAAATGTATCACGTACCGAAAAAATGGTCAAGATTATTCGTTGACAAGGGCTTTTTTGTGCGCCGCAACCCAATGTGACCGCTAAGCAGTCAAAAAAACACGCAACTAAAAAACGCCAACGACCTAGGGTTGCCGGCGCAGTTTTATTACGAAAATATCTGCATCAACAACAAGCTACAATTCTGCCCCACCAAAGCATCACAGACAAAAAACGATGGCCAACTAATAAAAGAGAAAACCGGCACTCCCATAATCGACAGCATGACTAAAACCATTAATCCAGTTGAACCGTAACGAGCAATAGCGTTCCGCAGATTCTGATGCTGGGGCGCGTGTAATAAGGCATCAACTAATTTTGAACCGTCGAGTGGATGAATTGGAATAATATTAAAAAACATCAAAAAGAGGTTGATAATCACTAGTAGAACGAGAAAAACAGTTAATAGATTCAGTAATCCAATCACGCCAGTAGTTAATAGAATTCTCAGCGTCACTCCAGCCAAAACAGCCATGAGTAAATTAGACAATGGCCCAGCTAAAGCGATATGAACAGCATCGCGTTTGGGATCTTTTAAATTATATGGATTAAACGGCACTGGTTTGGCCCAGCCAAAACCAAGCAACAGAAGCGGAATCAGTCCGATTGGATCAATATGTGGGATTGGATTTAAAGTTAGACGTCCAGCAAGCTCAGCTGTCTTATCCCCTTTCCAATTTGCGACCAATGCATGAAAAAACTCATGAACTGTCAGGCTGAGTAAAATGACAATGATCCAAACAAGGGCCACGGTCGGAGAATTGGCAATCAACTGTAAAAACATATTCTTACTTTTTCTTTAGATTATGCATTCTTTCCTGATGCCGCTGATTGGATTCGATAAAACCATAAATCAAGGTTGCTACCACATAACCGACTAAAAATCCCCGAATAACCTCAGAATTAAAAAGCACGGACAGTTCAATTACCATCAACTTAGCAAGTGCAAGGATTCCAAAGATGAAATTTTCCATGGTATGATTATAGCATGCTTAAGATACTTCTAAAATTCTCTGCTCAATCTTTTTTGATTTTTATTGTCATCATTACTATTGGTGGCTTCGGTCATTTCTTTATTGTAGAACCGACCGAAGTAGAAGGTCGATCGATGGAAAATTTTCTTTTTGACAAAGATATTATTGTTATTGAGAAAATGTACTTACTTTTTTCATCACCAAGAAGAGGTCAAACTATCAGTGTTCTTGATGAAGAAAATAATATTTTGCTCGTGAAAAGAATCGTAGCCCTGCCTGGTGAAACCGTCACCATTCGTGATGGTAAAATTTTTCTTATTAATGCTAACGGTACTGAGTGGCAGCTTGAAGAAAATTATTTGAGCGCTGACATCATGACTCTACCGGCTAACGGCGAGGCGACTACCAGCTACCCAACGCTTGCTAAAAACGAATATTTTATTATGGGTGACAATCGAGAACACAGTACTGATTCTCGAAATTACGGTCCAGTTCATCGAAACAAGATAGTCGGTGTAGTTAGAAAACTTTTTTCTAAATAATCGCTAACTCATTCTACCTCGATATTCGCACCAATTGATCTTAATTTACCCTCAAGATCTTCGTAGCCTCGTTCAAGATGCTCAACGCCATCAATTTCTGACGTTCCCTCTGCCAACAAGGCTGCCAAAACGTAAGCCAAGCCAGCTCGGATATCGGGCACGGTCATACCCGTGGCCCTTAGTGGAGTCGGTCCCTTAACTACTGCCGAATGACGGTAATTTTGATCCTTAAATCGACAAGGTAACTCTCCTAAACAACTACTAAAAAGACTGATGTCTGCTCCCATCTTGTTGAGCGTCTCGGTATAGCCAAAGCGCTCTTGATAGACTGTTTCATGCATCACCGACGTACCTTCGGCCTGAGTGAGTACTACTAAAAATGGCTGCTGCCAATCTGTTGCAAAGCCAGGATGAGTATCCGTTTCCAACTGAATACCCCGATATGATTCCTTGCCTCGGAATAAAATGCCGTCTTCTTTAACTTCGTACTCGCCGCCAATCATCCGGACCGCGTTCAAGAAGGTAATCATGTGATCATGACGAGCACCCTCACAAAAAATCTCACCACGAGTCGCTAAAGCCATACAAGCGTATGACGCAGCCTCAAGACGATCTGGCAAAACTGCATGCTCGCAACCATTTAACTTTTCAACGCCGATAATTTCGATATCGCGCCCAACGCCCATTTCAATGATCGCGCCCATCTTCTGCAGCATCATGATGAGTTCGACGATCTCTGGTTCAATCGCTGCATTCTTCAAAACCGTTCTGCCTTGTGCAAGGACACCAGCAAATAAAACAGTTTCCGTGGCCCCGACTGATGGATATGGTAACTCGATCAAGGCACCGTTGAGTCTACCCTCGCTTCTAACGTGGTAGCCCTCGTCATCTTCTTCAATTTTTGCACCCATTTTTTG
>JBDRDZ010000074.1:0-4025 GCA_043820165.1 Patescibacteria group bacterium | reverse complement strand
TGTTAACACCCCTTATGTTTGATGAAATTTTTGGATAAAAAATTCGCCGCAGACGTCAGATGACATCCGCGGCAGCGGTCAGTAGAGCTCTTCGTAGAGGCCGCAGGCTTGACGCTGGACGAGCGAACCTGCGTCGTACTCATCGCAAACTCGTTCGAGCAGCTCCTGGCACTCCTCATCTTCTTCGAGTTCGGGCGCTCGCCCGTCTCGCTGCATGATGATGAGCTGGTACCAAGCCTGGTCGCTGGCGTCGCCGACTTGCGAGAGCACAGCGTAGAGCAGCTCCTTGGGCGTCGGATCGCCCTCGAGCAGCTCTCCGATTTCCTCTTCGGTATAGATGATTTCCTCGTCGTCAGTCATGAGTCCTCCGGGTTAAACGAGGGATTTTTATATCATTTTTGCGCATTTTTGTCAATTTAAAACTCCTCAACAAAATATTGACGAAAACCCCTATTTCTGTTACCTTTTGGTCTATTCCAAATTATGAATATCGCCAAAAAACTAATTGACCTCATTTTTAACAATTTACGCATTTTTGCGTTGTTATTTTTATTTATTATCGTTTTCGGTGCCTATAACTTGGTGACGATTGAAAAATCCGGCTTTCCGGACGTGAAAGTCAATATTTCGCTAGTTTCAGTGGTATATCCAAATGCGACAGTCGGACAGGTGGAAGATGAAGTGTTGGGACCGCTGGAGGCGGCCATTTCTGAACTCGACGATGTCTCTGAGTATCAAAGTAGTGCTTATGATTCGTTTGCTTACGTCTTAGTTGAATTTGACGCCAAAGCTGACATCGATCAAGCGTTTGAAGATCTACAGAGTACGGTAGCAAAAGTGAAATTACCCGAAGACGCCAAAGAGGCTCAGGTTGAAGACTTTTCCATTAACCAGGCAGGGGACTTCATGTTCACACTGGCCGGATCAGAAGATGATTGGGAATTGTACAATCTTAGCAATCAGTTTGTTTCGACGCTGGAAAGTGTTAAGGGCGTCAAAGAAGTTGTCGTGGCCAACCCGGTGACGCCGGAAATTGCCATTACGTTGAATACTGAACAACTTAAAGAGAAGGGGATTTCTCATTCACAAGTTGAGGCTGCTTTCAAACAATCGCAATTTGCCGCTTCAGTCGGTTCTTTTGACAGTGAAAACGATGAGACTGTTAATGTTGCCATTGAGCAAACATTGACGACAGTCGGTCAAATCCGTGACATGGTTATCGCTCCCGGCGTCAAGTTGGCCGATGTGGCTGTAGTTGAAACTCGGTTGAATAATAATGATTTTTACAATCGTGTCGGTTTTCGCAAAGCAGACAACGTTGATTCCAAACTCTATATTCAACGTGGCTTTGTTTACACGGTATTCACCAAACAGGGTTCAGATATTATTGAGGTTGGTGAAAATATCGATGAGGCGATCGCGGAATTTACAGCCGATCAGGATCGTGAGGTTCACGTCACCACTGCTTTAAGCATGGGTGAGCAAACTCAACAGCAGGTCGATGAAATCAGTCAGAGCTTATTTGGTAAACGCATCGATGAGTTCGGCACGTTTGGCTTTATTGGCTATTGTTTTGGTGGACTCGGTTTGGTTGTGATTTTGCTGTTAATTTTTATGAACATTCGTGTGGCTATTTTGGCCGCATTAGCGATTCCGGTTTCCTTATTTTCAACCTTGATTATTTTGGGATTGATGGGCGTCGGCTTGAATACGCTGGTATTGTTCTCAATGGTTTTAGTGATCGGCTTAGTTGTTGACCCAACGATCGTCTTCTTAGAATCAGTCCAGCGTTTTCGAGATCGCGGCGTTAACGGACGAGAAGCGGCTGTTAAGGCGGTTCAAACGGTTGGTTTAGGCGTCTTTCTGGCTATTGCAACAAACATAATTGTCTTCGTGCCGTTCGGAGTGGTCAGCGGCTTTTTCGGTGAAATCATTCAATACATTCCGCTAACCGTGATTCCGGCCATGATTGTGGCTATGTTTATTCCGCTGTTCTTTTTTGTCCCGGTCGCTGCGAAGTTAATGAAACCAAAAAAGCGCGATCATTATTCGAATGAAAGTTCGGAAATGGTTGGCGTTTGGCCGGCGGCGCAATATCTAGGCAAAGCCATTACTTGGTTGCTGGATGCGGGTAAAATGAAGATTGTCCTGCGTGTTGTTGTCTTTCTTATCATCTTTTCTATTCCTTTGGCGGTTGTTACCGGCTCGATGCAATCGGGCGCTGTGGAAGTTGTCCAATTCTCTCAGCCTGATGACGCGGACCAGGTGTTGGTTTATGGTTCATTTCCTGATGATTGGAATTTTGAGCGGGCTGTTTACGAAGCGATTGTGCCACTACAAGATGAGCTGACAAATTATCCAGAAGTCACTGCATTTAATTATTTCCAACAACAAGGCACAAGCTTTGTGTTAATACTCAATTTGTTGCCAATTGAAGTTCGCGAAGAAGAAGGCTTGCAGACAGCTTCAGAATTATCATCGAGCCTTAACAATCGTTTTGATGAGCTTGAACTGGACGGCGATATTAGAGCAGTTGAATCAAGCGAGGGTCCGCCACAGGAAATGTATCCGATTCAAGTTCAGATTTTTGATCAAGACACCGAAGTTCTAAAAACCGCTGTTGCTGACATTACGTCTTATCTTGAAGAGCAAGAGGCGGTCACGACGGTTGAAAATGATTTTGACAGCGGATCATCAAAAGCACAGGTGACTTTCGCGCTCGATCCGTCAGATCCACGCTCGCAAGGTCCGTTCATGACCTTCGCTCTGCTTAACGATCGTTTAGCAGAAAAAGAATTGGGTGCGATTACGCTTAATGACGTCAAATATGAGATTGTGTCAAACGTTTATCCTGAAGTTAATGATCTTGATGAGATCAGAAATACCCAAATTCCTCAGCTAATGCCAGTCATTACTCCGGATCAAATTCCACCTGAGCAGATTCCGGAAGGTATGACTGTTGAGCAGTATATCCAAACGTTAATGCCAGCACCGGTTTATCTTAAAGACGTGATCAAGAGTGAAACAGTTAAAGAACCGGAAACAGTTCAGCGTTTGAACGGTGATCGCTACGTTGAAGTTCGAGCGGCTTTACGTGATGACGCTGATGTCGCTGAAGTCCAAACGGCGCTTCAGGAGTATCTAAGCGATGAAAAACTTGCAGAGCTGAATTTGTCAGCCGATGATATTCAATACAAGGGTGAGTTGGATATGATTACTGATTCGTTTACCGACTTGTTCATCGCGCTGGGCATTGCCATCTTCCTTATTTATGTCCTCTTAGTTGGCTTCTTCCGCTCCTATATTGAACCATTTATCATCTTGTTCGCTATTCCGCTCGGTTTAGTCGGCGTTTTTGGGGCAGTGGCGGCAACGACTGGCCAGCTTGGTTTGCTCGAATTACTTGGTGTGGTCACAATGGCCGGTATTGTCGTTAACGTGACGATTCTGCTAATTGATTACGCTAACCAGCTTAAACGAAAAGGAAGATCACCAGCCGAGGCGATTGCCACTTCGGTTGCTATCCGTTTCCGACCAATTGTCCTCACGCAGATGACTGCTTTTGGCTCGCTGATCCCGCTCGTCATCATCTCGCCTTACTGGCAAGGCTTAGCTTCGGCTATTGTCTTTGGAATTATCTCTTCAGCTTTCTTGTCACTCTTTGTCACACCGATTCTCTATGTCTGGAGCAATACGATCATGAGAACCATTAATCGGATTCCCAAGGGAGGTAGCTGGATGAAATCAAAGTATCAAGAACGATCAAAGGGCGTTGAACGCAAAATAGTCAGCTTAGAACCAAATGGCTTGTTAAACACCACAAATAGTGAAAATCACATTGTGCGATAAAAAACACCCGGGCTAGTCCCGGGTGTTTTGATTTTTCTATTCGTACAATGAATCTCGCCGCCGTAGCTGACTGAGGTCCACAGTAATGTCGTTAGCAGAGTAAATCGGATCCCCGGCATTATATTTATTGAGCAGAGTCGATGGGATGTCGATAACGTAATCAGCCCAATTGGTGC
>JBDRDZ010000073.1:0-2304 GCA_043820165.1 Patescibacteria group bacterium | reverse complement strand
TGATCGCGCTTCTTAGCCTCTTCGAGCATCTTCAAGTAATCATCAAGCTCTTTCTGATCTTCAAAGCAAACACCGTAAATCCGCTGTAGCTGCGCATTCTTTTCATCGCCTCGCCAGTAAGCTCCAGCGACCTTTGTCAGTTTGAACGCGCCGATCTCTTTAATGTTAGCTACATGCGGGCCACGACAAAGATCAATAAAATTTCCAGTTGTATATGTCGATGCTACATCAGGCTTTGCAATATCTAAATCCCGAGCTTCTTCAGCATTAATTTTGGTTGTCCCCTTCTCTTTGAGATCTTTGAGTAGCTCAACTTTAAAATCCTGCTTCATCGATGAAAACTTTTTAATAGCTTCGTCGATCGACATCTCCTCGCGCACCATCTCATGAGACTGAGAGACGATTTTTTTCATCTCTTTTTCGATTTTTGGCAGACGATCTTCGGAGATCGGTTCCGGCAACATGATGTCATAATAGAAGCCGTTTTCGACAACCGGGCCAACACCAAACTTGGCCTCTGGATAAAGACGTTGAACGGCTGCGGCCAGAACGTGCGCACAAGAATGACGCATGGCAAATAATTTTTCATTTTCCATAGTATTGATTATAAATAAAAACGAGCTCAATCTTAAGTATAGATTGACCTCGGGATCCAGCTGAGCTGGACGATTCCACCCGAGTTGCCGTGCAGACTTTCTCACCCGTACGACCACTCAATTATTGTCTGATTACGGTCAGACGGCCGAGCTCCCGGGTTGGTGAGGCCCGTTCTTTGCTACTGTTATATTACAAGATCTGAATTTACTGTCAATTACTCGGACTTTTCAACAATAATTCTAACATGGTCTTGAAGAGTTGGGACTCGTTTTAACCAGAATGGTGTAAATTCGACTTTTGCACTCTCAATAGCGTCGGACGACTCGAGTAAAGTCACGACCTCCTCGCCTGACTTACCAACAAATCGATCCAGATCAAGCGCTTCCGCACCGGTTGAGACTACAGCCATGCCGTCAAGATAAAGTGAGAGTGAAGCGGTTTCTGATTCAACATCAACTGATTGCACTTCAACTTGCAGACCCTCTATATTTATCGAGGTCAAATCATAACCAGCTGAAATCTGATTATACAGCTCGGATTGAGCATAATCAGCTAATAAGGTTGAACTATAGAAGGTACCAATGACATTAATGGTCGCCTCGACAGTAAATGAACCAGTTTCTGTCCCAGGTTCAGTGTCACTTTTCAGAACTTCTGCTACTTCAGTCATGTAGGCTGCACCATCGAAAATATTATTATCAAAACGTTCCTTAAGAACCGCCTTGGCCTCTTCTAAGATTTCCTTTTCAAGGTCATCTGCAGCTTGATCCAAGTGAGATTGTTCCAAAACTGTCACATAAGCCACCCCACCGGTCATTGGTTCGACGCTAACCGCATAAATTATTTTTTCTGAGCCTGGCAATCCTGGAATCGTGAACTGAGTTGGTCCAATTTCTCCGGAAAGCCCCGGTTTATCAGCATGAGCTACTGTTTCAAGCGTTCCATTGGCCGGAATAACAACAGCTTCATCGATTCGGAACAAGATGCCCTCTTCTGACAATAACCGTGTTGTCGCCACCAAGGGTTGTGCGGTCGCTGTTTCATTGATGAGTGTCACTTTACCGCCAGCTTTTTGTTCAATCGGCGTGCCACTATCGGCCGGGATACTAAAAGTTTTAGCTTTGGAAAAAGTTTCTTTAATCACATAACCACTTACCTGACCGACAGCTATAGGATTTGAGGCTACTTCAACCGAAACCGTCGTACTGACAACCCGAGGATTCGGGACAACTGTAATCGTCGCTTGCGAAACTGACAAATACAAAACAGCTAAAAGAAGCAACAAAGCGACAATCATAAAAACGATTGCTGCTTTTTGATAAACGCGCAAAGACCGCGACATCGGCCTAGCGCCGGTTGATCCTAAATTTACTGGCATATATCCTCCTGAATACTGGCTTATTATAGCATACGAGTACTGATGGGGCTAGAAAAGTCAACTGGACTCTTCTAAATCACATTCTCCCCTCCCACAATTTTAGCTAAGTTCTGCAAAACCTTTTGAGAACGTTCAACTGAATACTCTGTCGAGACCTTGCGTTTGCGATCGCCTGACTCAACAATTAGATAAACTGGCTCGTGACCCGGTGACTCTTTAAATATGTTGCGCAAGCTCGAAATCATCTCGTGAGTTGGCCGCTCGGGCATAATAATCGAGACACCAACTCTATCATTCTGATCGCTTTGATCATCTTTATTCTCAAAAGC
>JBDRDZ010000072.1:0-8574 GCA_043820165.1 Patescibacteria group bacterium | reverse complement strand
AGCCCTTGAATCAAATCCTCCATATTATTTTAGTGAACGAAGCACCTCCCAAGTTTTTTGAGCTGTTTTTTCCCAAGAGAATTGACCGACGCGCTCTCTGCCTCTTTCTACTAATTCATCAATATCAACTTCTTGATCGCTAATCTTTTTCATTGCTCCCGCCCATTGACCAATGCTTTGAGGTGAGGCAAATATTGCCGCCTCGCCAGCTACTTCTCGCAATGCCGGAATATCAGAAGCAATTAATGGCACCTCAGCAGCCATAGCTTCAAGCGCCGGGATACCAAAGCCTTCGTAATGTGCAGGAAAAACATAGGCTAATGCTCCTGAGACCAAACCAGCCAAGTCCTCTTCGGGGATGTAACCTAAAAGTTTAATTGATTCTTTGACGGCTGAAGCATTGATTTTGGCCATGATTACGTCCTCGCCAAAACCAACTGAACCTCCGAAGACTAATTCGATTGGATCATCGCTTGGTCGAGATCGTTTAAATTCACTGAACGCATCGATAAGCATCAATACATTCTTTTTTTGTTCTACCCGGCCAATAGTTATAAAATACTTCTTCCGTGATAATCGATATTTTTGTAAAACAAATCGTTTCTTCTCTTCAGATACCTGGAAATCATCAGGTTCAATGGCTAATTGCGTCGCCGTGATCTTAGATGATGGAACGTGATAAATTGATTCTAAATCCTGCTTTGTTGTATTGGACACTGTGATGAGGTGATCAGCCTCACGAATTGCCCGTTTAACCGCCCACTCCTGTCTTCTGCGTGATGTTTCTGAATAAACCTCTGGTACGATGCAAAAAGCAACATCATGAACTGTGGATACAATTTTTGTTCGACGGTAAAAGCGAGGAATTTCATGAGCTGGTGTAAAGAACACATTTGGTGTTCTTCGGATCAATTCCCACGAAAGTCGAGCATGGGTCCAGACTTTTTTTGGCGGCCAATTCAAAACACGCAATGACCAGCCAGCTGGTAACTGTCGAAATTCATCAATCGGCCCGGATGAATATAAAATAACCTCCTCATCTTGCTGAAGAGGAAACTTCATCATCTCTCTTAACAGTGACGAGACGTATCGTTCAGTACCAGTGCGACTCGGTCTTGTTAGAGCGTTAGCATCAATACCAAATGTAAACATGTTATTGAGTGAAGACACTGCGCTTGTAAGCGTCTAAGTTTTCAAGAGCCAGTCCTGTTCCTCTGGCAACGGCCATCTGAGGCTCCTCAGCAATATATGTTGGCACTCCAGTAGCATCAGCAATTAACCGGTCCAAATTTCGTAACTGACTACTGCCACCAGAAAGAACAATGCCTTTGTCCATTACATCGGCAGATAATTCTGGTGGAGTTTTATATAAAACCTCCTTGAGAGTTGTTAGAATGCCTTCGAGTAAAGGTTGGATGGCCTCTGTTACATCATCAGAAGTAACTTCAATAATTTTTGGTAATCCGGTAATCATGTCACGCCCTTTAACTTCCATGGAGAGCTTTTCCTCCAAGTACATGGCAGAACCGACCTGAATTTTGATTTCTTCAGCTGTTCTTTCACCAATTGCTAGGTTATAGCTGCGACGAATATGCTCCATGATTGCATGATCAAGCTTCACGCCGCCGATTCTAACTGAGTCACAGGCAACAATCCCGCCGAGCGACAAAACAGCCATTTCAGTTGTACCTCCTCCGATCTCGACGATCATATGTCCAGACGGACTACCAATTGGAATATTGGCGCCGATAGCAGCAACGATTGGCTGCTTGATGATATAGGCTGAACGAGCCCCGGCGCTTAGCGCTGCATCGATAACAGCTCGACGCTCCGTCGAGGTGATGCCCCCGGGAACAGCTACCATAACTTCTGGACGAAAAATGCGTATGCCGCCTAAAGCCTTATTAATAAAATAACGAAGCATTGCTTCGGTGGTCCGATAGTCGGCAATAACGCCATCTTTTAGTGGCCGACGTGCAACAATCGTATCTGGAGTTCGACCAAGCATGTCTTTCGCCTCTTTACCGACGGCTAAAACTTTTTTATCAATTTTTGAAACTGCAACAACGGATGGTTCATTTAAAATAATTCCACGCTTGGGGACATAGACAAGCACGGTTGTGGTTCCAAGATCGATTCCAATCTTCTTTGCGAACATAATAAAATAATAGCTACCGCTGCCCCTCTTTGAAGTAGAGGGATCGACTCAGAACTGCACTGTGAACACGGTGTCTTGACCAAGAAAAGTGTTCAGTTGATATTTGTTATCTCCAAAGGCAGAATCATCTTCAGTCGGAGCCGCGGCTCCTACCTTCTTACCAAAATCTAGGTCCAATGTCAACGAATGATTTTCTGCGCCAATCTGCTTTAGGACCTTCAATTGATACAGCCGGCTATTAATAGCTCGTTTGACCGACTCCGGGAGTTTATATTCATAAGTAAGTACGCCGCTGTCCCCCGGTTCAATCGAAATAAATCCGCCAAAACTCGTCATGCCTTGATTGTCCTCAATAGTTACTTTGCCTTCAAGCAATGATGGATTATTTAGCTTGTCATTTAAAAGTGTTCCGGAGTGTGAAATCAATTCACTTCCCAGAGGAACGTACAGACGTGTATAAGTTCGATATCTGGTGATGAAATCACTAAATTCTCCATTATGAACGTACTCGATTTTTGTCGTGCCAATATAATCATCACCCTCAGGCCGGATCGAATAGCTGATATATCTATCTACCGCTGGATCAGTTTTTAAGGCTGCTAAATTTGCATCGACTACCATAATGGTGTCGTCGACGTCTCCAATGTCAACATTTGCTGCCCAGCCAGCATTGATAAAAGCCATTTGCGTTTTTTCATCCTGACTATAAAGTCCGATTTGTTTTTGCGTAAATCCCTGTTTAACATTTTCAAATAATGCTGGCCACTGATCGATCGGCAGTGTCATCAAATCATCAATCACAATCTCCGTTAACTGCCCAACGATAGCTTTTCTTTCTTCATAAGACGCACCAATATCTTCAAAATGAAATTCCACAAGCTCTTCGAGTAAAGTTGGTAAGTTTTCCGGGGTAAAAGTGTATTCTTGAACAGTAATCGGCCCAGTTACTTCTAATACTGAGGAAGCGAATGTCGGTGTGAAACCAATGACGCCGTGTATCTCCGGGGTTGGCTGACCGCTCTGAGCAATCTGTTGACGCAAGAGCTGAGTCGCATCAGTAGCAGACTTTGGAAAATCAGGCGACCAGTTAGCATCACGGAAATACCATTTATCAACACCCATGTATAATTTTAATGGCTCTGGAGGTTGAATTTGATAGGACTCATCGCCCTGGACCAAAAGATCAACCGAATAAGTATCATTAACATTAAGATTTTTAATCTCACCGTCACGCATGAGAAGCAATCCGTAAACTCCCATGAATCCACCACCGGGACGCATTTCTTGATTATTAAGAAACAACACTAACCACTGTCGATCCTGATCAACACCGGTCAACTCACTGACCGAGGCAGCAAAAGGTACTAGAAAATCAACACCAGCAATCAGATCTGGCAGTATTTGCTGAAAAGGTTCAATGGCTTCAACGATCATTGGGGAGGCGTTAATATTCTCCAGTTTGTCTAAATCTTCCTGCGCCAGAGTTAGTTTGACTTGCATTTCTTTTAACTTTGGCAAAGAATTGTGCAAAGTTCGGAGAAGGTCAGCCTTAACATCTATTGGCAAGCTGTCAAACGTAATATCTTCACCTTCAAGTTCGGTTAACGCTAATAGCTCTTGGGCGTCCAAGACGATTTGATAAATTTCGGCGGCAATATTAACTGCTTCTTGAAGCGCACTAACAGATCTGACTCCAGCGTCGACTACAGCCGTCACTGCACGCACTTGATCGCCGACCCAAGGAATAACAAAAGTCCAACGTAGAAAAACCAGTCCTGACTGAGCCCGTTCGAGTCCAACACCGGCATCGTGAATACTAATTTGAGCAGCTTCAAAATCCAATCTAGCCGCAGCTTCCTGAGCACTAGTGATGGCCGCATCTGTTTCTTTAATGCCACTAACAAAGCGAGCCGCACCAATCAAAGTCGTCGTTACCAGGACCAACAAAATAACCGCGATGATGCCAATCGCAATTTTCAGTCCTTTCTTCTTTGGCTGCCTGTAACGTGGATGTACCTCCTGAATCTCGACTTCCGGTTGATGAAGCACATGGTCCGCACCGGCCTCCATTAAATTGAAATCCTTAGCCATGTAAATGCTCTAGATTTTTTTAATAAAATTTTCTCTTGGATTTTCAGCCTTACGATATTTTCGCCAATATTTCCAAAAACTATGCATATGAATCCAAGCAAAACGAGACATAAGTTGTTGAAAAAGGCTCCCTTGGCCAGAAGCGCGGCCGTGATAGTGAACCATCTGCGCCCGGGGGTGATAAACAACTCGATAACCGTTTTCCCAAAAACGGCGACAAAGATCGTTATCTTCATAATACAGAAAAAATCGTTCATCAAACAGGCCTACATCATCAAAAGCGCGTCGACGTGTGAATAACGCTGCACCAATTAAAGCATCTACGTCCATGGTATCAGAGTGATCTTCGTTCATCATGAGATAATGTTCGACAGCTTTACGGCCTATGGATAACTTGCCAAGTGGAGTTCGACGATAAGCTGGAATCATGATTGTTGGAATTCTGTAACACGAAAATTGCAAACTACCATCAGGATTAACTAGTCCCGGACCAGCAATACCGACCTCGGGAGACGAATCCATAAAACGCTTTAACTCCTCCAGAGATCCGGGCTGGACAATAATATCCGGATTGAAAATTAGTACGTATTCTCCTTTTGACTCCCGAATACCAACGTTCATTGCCCCGCCAAAGCCTAAATTCTTTTCATTATGCAAGTACCTGACGTCTGGAAATTCACGCTTGAGAATTTTTTCTAGCCCTGCTGCTGGATTGTTATCAATGATGATTATCTCAAAATCAAGCTGCGGTGCAGCACGCCGAATCCCACGCAGCGTTTGCCGTAGCGTTTTCAGTTCATAAGTATGAACAATCAAAATCGAAATATCCTTTTGAGCTGCTTTACTTTCTGACATAAGCCCTAACATCTCGCTCGGCAACTTTAGCCATTTTACCAATTTCCTTCCTTTTTCTTAGCATCTTTGGAACCAGCCCCCACATACCCAACAATCTTTTTCTAGTCTCTTTTTCAAAAATAAAGCCATATCCCACGCGTAATCCCTCGCCAAAAATCAACCAAGGTGAGTAAAGAATAAAACCACCTACCGTCAGGTTCTTTAATAACACAAAAAGCTGATTTCGAGTTGAGAGTGCGGCGAAAAACGGACTTTGGCCTCGACGATTCTTCAAACGAGATAACCATGATTGTTTCTCTGCTCCATACATCCCTCGATAATGATAAGCGATAGCTTGGGGAACGAACTTTGTTTTCCAGCCACGACGTTGTAAACGCCAAGCTAAGTCGCAATCCTCACGATAAGCAAAAAAATCATTATCGTACATTTCCCCATCGACCATCACATCATTAAGTGCAGAAATTCTGAACAGCGTCATCGTTCCAGTTGGTCCAAAAATATCTGTTTTATGATCATACTGACCCTTGTCCATTTCACCAGCCCCACGATCAGACATACGCCAATTCTTTGCCAGACTTAATCCAGTTGTATCAATGATGTCTGATTTGACAGTTTCCTCAAGAATTTCGTCGCCCACATTTTCTCCAAAAGCCCGATACAATTTTGGCTGTACAGCTGCTAACTTCGGATTCAAAACAAGTTCTTTAACTAACATTTCAATGATGTCAGTAGATAAAATCATGTCAGAATTCATCAGCAAGATAAACGGGTCAGGTTCATTACCAATCAAGTGTTGCAGCGTGAATTCTAATAATTGATTGTGTCCGCCGGCAAAACCTTGATTTTGCCGATTTCGAGCGACGATCGTATGCGGATAGTGCTCTTGCAGATACTCAAGCGTGCCATCCTTACTGCCATTATCAAGTACGCGGACGGTAAAATCCTCAAAAGTTTGCGCTTCGATAGACTCAAAAAGGTCAGGTAAATACCTTTTATCGTTCCAGGTTAAAAAGTGGACGTAAACCTTCATATACGATGCCAGTTTACTCTAAGCTGTCATGATGGTCAAAATATGGAGCCTGATAAAAAGTGCCTACTGCAGTCCTTGGGAGCGGACTTGCAGTAGGCGCGAGTGGTAGCGAGCGATCAACGATGACGAGGGTGACTTGGCGTCGTTGTCGTCGTGGTCGTGGTTCTGGTCGAACGGGTCGTCGTGGTCGTCGTTGTTGACTGCGGACGGACCTGCCGGCCTGGCACATCGTGGCGAACTGTCTCGTAGCGCAGCGGTGGCGAACGGTAGGAATCGTAGCGCGGTGCCGGACGAGTCGAGGCAGCGTCGTAGCGCGTTGCTGGTCGGTGAGCGTCGTAGTAATGCGGCCGGTTGTACATGACCACCGGTGGCGTGTGAACGACGATCTGAGTGCCGCAACGAGAACGGCACGGATCACAGCTACGACAGCCGCAGTCGTGGTAGTAGCCGCAGCCGACACAGACGCGTGGCGTTGGAGCCACGAACCCGATCGAAATCGTTACCTGCGCTGCCGCAGTCGGCGAAAAGCCGAGCGTCAGCACGGCCAACATGGCCATGACAATGTATCGCATGGGTCCTCCAGAATTTGCGTCGCGAGAGGCTATTAAAGGTTCTATTGATACTTTGGCATGTTTTTCGCACAAAGTCAATAATAGGTCCTGTAAGTCATGATTTGACCTATAGGACCTATTTTCAAAATTAATCGCCGATTACCTTGTCTTTTTCGTTACATTAAATCCAAGATATTTTCCAAGCATGAAGCGGGTTTGAGCATCGATAGCTGGCATCGCACCAAAAACAGTAAAAGTTATCGGCAACAAGCACCATTGAGCAAGCATCACTAGCCAGCCCCAAGGCTTAACTTTTTGCGGTCGTTTCGGCAACAAGAACAAACTCAACAGTGCTGAGAAGAAAACACCAGCTGTTGCAATCCGCATCATCCACTCCAGCGTAAACGGTGAATTAGCCACTAAAGCCGTCGGTGCATTCTTCGTCACAAAAAATGGCAAATAACCCAGTAGAAAGATGAGCACTGGCGCAGTGGCCCAAGTAAACATTCCTTCCATGTGATTGAAAATATATTTTAGCTTAGTGCGGCGACTGATATTTGGTTGCCGACGAAAATTATCAACGATATATGGCAGATGTTCAACACCCCAAGCCCAACGACGCTGCTGTTTATATAGCGCGACCAAACTTTCAAAATAGTTTTTGCCAGTCACGGCATCCATATAAACTGGTAGAAAAACCGGAGTCACTCGATATTTGCCTTCATAGTGTAAAAACCCCTGCATAAAGATTCGTGAATCCTCGGAGACAAGATCTGGCTCCCAAAAGCCAACATCAACTAACATTTGCCATGGCATCGAGTGCGATGAAAAGGTCCACATACGCTCCGGTCGAACCTGTTCTGCCATCAGCCAAAAAGTCGTACCAAAAGCTGCAATTCTAACCGGTGCAGTTGCCTGCCAAATGTTATTGGAAAATAGTACGATTGGTTGATATGAAGATCTAGTTGGTTCCGGTTCGGTTAAATACAAATATGTTAGATGAGAAAAATATTGTTTGTGAGCAATCGTGTCCACATCAAAAGCAGAGACGATGATATTCTTATACGAAATATTCATCTGATCAATCTCTTTTTTCAGCTGCTCGCCCATCCATTTCATATTCGAACCTTTACCTGGAATTTCACCTGGCAAACCCTTTGGATGGATTGTGAACATCAGTTTCTGAAATTTACCTTCAAACTCCTGACGTAATGGTTCGATGTATTTATTAAAATTGACTTCATCAGCCTGTTCACCGCCGACAACAACAATAAAACGATCATTTTGATAAGTGCTCTCAAGCAAAGCACGCATGGCTGTTTGAATAATGGAAAGATCTTCCTGGAATGTCGGCAGCATGACCACATGGTAAATGTCCTGCCAATGATCCAGCTTTTTAATCGCCTGATCCCAGTCGGTTTTCAAGGTCTGACGATAATTCTTATACGAAACAATAACGTAGATCATGAAATAGAGTACACGCAGCGTCCAGTAGAGATCAAAAATGATAATAAAAATAACAGCAATCGATGGTGCGAAGAATGAGGACAAAATTGCCAACGAAAAAGTCAGCCAGATCAAAAAACCTGGCAGGATTTCGAAAAATCGATGTTTTCCGTATTGACCGACTCTATTCGTCATAGTTGGAGAGCCTATCAGAAAATGCCAGGAAAATCAAGTCTAGACACGAAGATACTTTCTCATCGCGTACATTGTAGTGAGTAAGCTTAATATTGAAAGCGCTAAGAATTGTCCGCCAAAGATGATCACGGCATTATCGAAGAAATATGCTTTGGCGCTCACATCGACCTCTCCAAAATAGCTAATTAGCCACGGTTCCAGTGCGCCGAGGGCTAGAAACACCAAAGAGAAGATAAAGGCACAAGCGA
>JBDRDZ010000071.1:0-2014 GCA_043820165.1 Patescibacteria group bacterium | reverse complement strand
TCAAGTGATACTATAGAAATCAGCCGCTAAATTGTAGCCTGATCATGCTCAAAAGGCTGTCAAATATGACCGATCGGACGTTTTTGACCGCCTTGTTATCGAATTGTAGTACAAGCTTTAGCTTGGAATTAACACGCTCCCTCCAAAGGCGGGCAGGAAAGCGTGGTCTACAGAATCCAGTTATAGCCTAAATTTTAGTTTGCCAGAACAGACTTCCGCCTCGGTTTAGCCGCAGGTGAGACGGGAATGTCTGGGCTACAAAATTTTGCATTGATAATTGCATGGTGATAAAATAAAAATTAGATAATAACATATTGAATGCCCCACGTCGCTACCTCCTTCGCCAAGGCTACGGAAGGTCAAGAAAGCTATGCGGGGCGCAACGGACTATTACATTATTAATGTGTTGCGGAGGGGAAAATGGTTGAAGAAGAAAAAAAAGAAACGGAAGAGAAGCCGACGGAGAGTGAACATATCATTTTGCCGACGAGAAAGAAAAAGAATTTGACATGGCTTTTGATTTTAATTACTGCCATAGTCGTTGGCGGTGGAGTTGCTGCCTTTGCTTATCGCAGTGAGATAAAGGACAAATTTTGGCCGAGCACTATTGATGGCAGTAAACAGGACGTTAGTCCTGATCTAATACCTAGCGTTGGGACGACATCAACCGGCACGAAAATCGTTGACGAGGGAATCACTTGGATTAATCCGCGGGTGAAACTGGCTGATTTGGGTCTGTTTGAAGGGTCGCTAAACGATGTCGGCGTGAGTTATATAGGCGCCGATTATTATAAAGTTGCAACAACATCCGATGGTGGCGAAATTATTTTGGCCATTACGAAAATAGAGGGCATGGGGATATGGGATGATTTTCATCACTTCATGAAAAAAGCCGGAGTTTACTATTGGTTGCCGGAAAATTCAGATGCTGTTGGAGGCGATGGGAATTATTATTCAAGAACAAATTCGGAAAGTGATAGCACTTTTATCATCAAATCATTGCAATTGGATAAAACAATCACCAAGGGCGAGACGGTTTTGACTCAGGATCCGTCTGCATCGCGTAGTGACACCTTTGTTCAAACGACAACGATTGGAACAAAAATTGAGGAAACTAAATGGGGCGACATTTATCTTCTGAAGGGCGTTGATATTGATGGCTCTGATGGCGATGTTAAAGTTGGCCAGTACTATATTTTGCGCAATGACGGCATTCGCATACTCTTCCATCCAGAGCCGGATTTTCGAAATGATGATGGCACTTTTAATATCACTTGGAGCAATGCCATTGGGAAAAACCAGAAATTTTCGCAAATCAAGACCTCCGGCTGTGGTGGCGCTGGCGGATCATTTCCATTTATTGTCGATACTGCGTCTCTTTCAACCAAAATTGAAGTTGGGGCTTCTGCAAAAACAAAAGTTTACACCGTTACTGCAGATTCGGCGCTAGCTGAGTTTGCCTACACAGTTTACAAAATGGATGGAATGGAAAAAGTTTCCAAAGATACAATGATGGCTGATCTTGGGCTTCTGGTTTTACAAGATGGTTATGGTAACTGGGCTGCTTATATGAATGATAAATACGCGCCGGCTGTTGAGTGTGGTAAACCGGTCATTTATCTCTATCCGGAGAAAGAGACAAATGTTTTTGTTAGAGTTGGTGCCGATATTACAAAATCCGAGCCAGAGTATAACGGTGGCTGGAAAGTTTTGGCTACCCCTGCTGGGAAATTGAATTTAGCTGGTAAGATATATGATTCGCTTTTCTGGGAGGGCACCGGCTGGGGTCAATATCCTGCTATTACATCCGGAACAGTTGTAGAATCATCGCGCGTTGCGACAACCATATCATCACAACTTTCTTGGTTGGGTTTGAATTCTAAAGAAATTGCTGATTTCAAAGATTTTTGGTTGCCGAAAATGCCAGCAACTCCGTACACTCGCTTGACTTGGCTCTTGACCGACGAGATGAACACTTTGGCGCCACTTGCTGTCTCGCCAAAGCCGGATTCCT
>JBDRDZ010000070.1:0-7226 GCA_043820165.1 Patescibacteria group bacterium | reverse complement strand
TCTTTTGATTCTTTTTTATCATCACTTTCGCCAGAAGTGACTAATAACACCATACCGGTCGGAACACCTACTATAATACCAGCAACACAAATCAAGCCCAGAAAGCTTAGTGTAACTCTAATCAAATTACCAATCAAAAATAGTAAATCTGATCCGCCGCTCCCAGCAATAATATTGCTAATGACAAAACTAGAAATTGCATAAGCTGCGAGAACAATCACTAGCCCAGGAACTGGTGCCGCAATCAAGATAATACCAAGAATCTTCTTAGTTTGTGCTTTCATATTAAAACTTCGCTGTTAGTTCTTCTTCGATCTCAAGCAACCGATTATATTTAGCTAAACGCTCTGATCGAGCCGGAGCACCAGTCTTAACATACTCAGCATTCACAGCAACTGCCAGGTCAGCCAAAGTTGTGTCAGATGTCTCACCTGAACGATGAGAAATGACAATTTTTTGTCGATTTTGTTTACCAAGTGCGATGGCTTCCATGGTTTCTGAAAGCGTTCCAATTTGATTCATTTTAACCAGGATCGCATTCGTTGCTTTCATCTTAATCCCCCTGGCAATTCGTTCCGGATTAGTCACATAAAAATCATCACCAATAACCAATATTTTCTTACCTAGTCGCTTTGTGAATTCAACCCAATCCTCCCAAGCGTCCTGATCGAGCGGATCTTCAATAGACATCAACGGATATTTTTTCGTCCAAGCTTCAATCAGATCAGTCATTTCTTCAGCAGTGAGTTTAACGCGATCGGTCTTAAGAATATATTTATCTTTCTTTGGATCGTAAAACTCGCTAGCGGCAACATCGATCCCCAGCCCAACTTCTTTACCTGACTTATATTTTGCTTTCTTAATGGCTTTGACCAAATACTCAAGCGCTTGCTCAGTCTTGCCAACGTTTGGTGCATAACCGCCTTCATTACCAAGATCAGTGTCAAGACCATCTTGACGAAGGATATCGCCAAGAGCGTGATAAATTTCAGTACCAGCCTGTAATTTTCTAGCAAAGGTACGAAAAGCATGCGGGATAATAATGAATTCTTGCATGTCCAAATTCGTATCAGCGTGAGCTCCACCATTAAAGACATTCATCAGCGGTGTTGGCAACTTGTATGTTTTATAATCAAAGCCGTAAGTTTCACGAAGATAAACGTACAACGGCAGCTGAGCTCTTTTTGCACCAGCATGAGCACAAGCCATTGAGACTCCTAAAATCGCATTTGCTCCCAATTTATGTTTGTTAACCGTGCCATCCATGATCCGCATAGCGTCATCTAGGCCTTTCAGATCAAATACGTTCATGCCGCGCAATCCTTTAGCGATCTTTGTGTTAACATTTTTAACCGCCTTGAGCACTCCTTTACCTCGATAGCGATTCTTATCGCCATCGCGCAATTCAAGCGCTTCGTGAATACCGGTTGAAGCACCGGATGGCACTGAAGCAGAGCCACGAGTGCCGTTGGCCAACATCACTGTGACGTCAAGAGTTGGATTACCTCGAGAATCAAGAATCTCGTGAGCATGAACTATGCTAATTTTTTCTTTCATATAATTATTTCAATTTTGATTTGATTATACATCAATCCTCCCAAAGAGGCTCGAGTCCAGGCATTGCTTCCCCGGCCAGATAGGCCAGCATAGCTCCGCCCCCTGTTGAGAGCAAATCGAAACCTTTACCAAGGCCCTGCTGATCAATGAACGCTACAGTATCGCCTCCACCAACAATAGTACGAGCATCCTGTAAATCAGATATAACTTTGGCAATAAATTCCGTTCCGTGAATTGATTTTGGATTTTCAATGATGCCCATTGGTCCGTTCCAAACAACGCTATTGGCAGTTTGTAAAACCCGACGGTAAAGCTCTTCGGTATGACTGCCAATGTCAAAAATAAAATCTTTTGGCCCGACTTCCTTAATCATTTTTTCATCTAATTTCTTTGGTTTGTCAGTCTTGGCAATTTTATAATCTAGCGGACAGTAAATTCTCTCTCCAAATTTATCGAGTAATTTTTTTGCTAACACAAATTCGGCATGCGGTATCTTCTGACCACCAATACGCAGTGCTTTTTGATACTTTGCCGACAATAGAGTAATCGACATTCCTCCACCAACCAACACAGCACTAGCCTTTGGTGCCAATTTATTCAAGATTCCTACTTTCGTTTCTAATTTGACTCCAGCCATGACTAAAATAAACGGTTTAGCAAAAGGTTTTGAAAGTTGTTTAATTTCTTCAAATACTAATTCCCCTGCAAAACTTGGCAGATATTTTGTTATTGCGTTCACTGAAGCGTCTTTTCGATGACAGACACCAAAAGCACTATTTATGTACACATCACCTAACCTAGCTAGTTCTTTAGCAAATTTGGCATTATTTCTCTGCTCACCCGAATGAAAGCGCAGATTTTCCAGCATGATAACTTCGCCGGGTTTCATTCGCTCAACCATTGTCACAACTTCCGACCCAATGACAGCTGGCGCTAGTTTGATTTTCTTGCCTAAAAGTTTTGACAATTGACTAACCACTGGTTGCAATGAATATTTTGAATCTGGTTTTCCGTTCGGTCGTCCAAAATGAGACATTAGAATCACTTTAGCCTTTCTCTGGGCTAATTTTTTAATTTCTGGAATCGTCTTTGCTAACCGGCCATTTGAACCTTCTTGAACTTTTCCGTTCGCAACCGGAACATTGGCGTCAATGCGCATTAAAATGCGTCCACCTGTTTTGACATCTCTTGAAGTATACTTTTTCAACATCATAGTTAATCATTTAATTCAAACATAGCAACACCTTTTCGCCATATTTTATAAGCGTGAAAAAACGGAAAAATCATCATCAAATATTTTAAATCAACCAAACGTCTTAAATAGAACACAAGTCTGCCCTTCAGGCTCAAGCCTTTCACGGTCGCAAGCGCGAATTGACCGCCAATAGGGATAACTGCTGGCCAAACCGACGGAAAGCGAAATGATCGTGGTGGTTTTGACTTCTGATACCGAGCAAGGTTATTGGCTAAAAGTTTTGCCTGACGAATAGTCGCATCAGCCGTAGGAGGAACGAGATAATCTTTTTGTTCATTGCGCAAAGCAACAACGTCACCCAAAGCAAAAACATCCGGATGTCCTTCGACTTGCATCGTCGGATTAATTTTTAGTCGACCACGTTGATCTTTTGGCAAGGCAAAATCCTTTAGCATTGAGTTGGGTTTGATGCCACCAGCCCAAATGAACAAATCGGCAACTATCTCGGTTTTTTTATTAATCGGGCTTTCCGGTGGATAAATTTCGTTTTCAGATTTTTTTCGTGGCTCAACAATCACGCTTTTTTTCTTCACTTCTGCAATAACCGTATTTTGTAAAACATCAACATTTAGCGTATGCAATCTTTTATATGCCCAGTATCGTATAATTTTTGGCAACTGGGATAAGATATCAGCACTGGCTTCCAATAAAACAATTCTGATTGCGCCCTGAGGACAGACACCTGCTTTTTGGCAAACCTGGAAAAAATGAGCTAGTTCACCCGCCGTTTCGGTTCCGGTAAAACCACCGCCGCCAACAACAATCGTAAACGTTCGATGACGAAATTTTGATTCCTGGAATATTGCGTGCAACTCATTTTGAATCTTGAGCGCATCATCAAGCGCCTTCATCTGCAATCCGTATTCCATGCAACCGGGAATTCCGTACGAGGCTGTTTGTGAACCCAGAGCAATCACTAATTGATCGTAGCGCAGCGTCTTACCGTCTGAAAGCAAAGCATGTTTTGTTCGAAAATCACAACCAGTAACTTCATCACGTTTAAATATTAAATTTTCCAAACCTGACAATCTTTTAATCTCGGAAAATTTATAACCAGCAGTTCGCGTCAACGCATTCAATTGCGACTTTTTCATGTGAACCAAAAAACCAGTCGCGACTTCATACAGCCACGGCGTGTAGACATGGACATCGTTCTTATCAATTACCACCACCTCGTTATCTGGTGCTTGTTTTGCTAAACGAAGCGCAGTAATCAATCCTCCGAATCCCCCACCTAAAATAACCGTGCGGCCTCCTTCGGGCATAATTTATCCAAAAAATAGTTTACCTAACATTTTCTTCTTTCTAAAATGACGATAAATTGTTCCGTCCAAGCCAAAAATATGTCCGATGCCTCCAGCTAAAAACAGAATGAATACTAGAATATAAATAATGTGAATATCGATATAACCATACTCAGTGTTTTGCACAAAATGAGCAAAATAATACAACAACATCATGATCACACCAAAAAAAGCTGCTGGACGAACCATTAATCCGAGAATCAAGGCAAGGCCAATTAAAGTCATGCCCCAAATGTTCAGCTGATCTATCAGGACGCTCCCGGCCATACCTTGGAAAAAAGCTGCCATCGGTCCGGTTGAAGATTCAAGAAAACTAGCTGCACTCCAACCACTGATTTTATCAATTCCTTTCAAAAATAAATCGATACCGATAACCAAGCGTAAAACAATCAGACCACCACTAAACCAACCATGATTCGTGGCTACAGAAAAATTCTTAAAAGGTGTTAACATCATCATATGCGTTTATTTGAAAGCCTTGGCAACAAATAAGGCCATTTCCGCTAGCCGTAAAGCGTAGGCCCATTCATTGTCATACCAGGCAACCACTTTAACTAAATCACCATCAACAATCCGAGTCATGCCAAGATCAACAATAGCTGATCTCGGATCACCGACGAAATCAACCGAGACCAGAGGTTCATCTGTATAGCCAACAAGATCTTTCCAGCGTGGCTTTTTAGTCGCAGCAATAATGAATTTATTTATTTCCTCGACTGTTGTTTTTCTTTTTAATAGATAAGTTCCATCCATAAGTGAAACTGTTAAAATCGGAACACGGATGGAAATTCCGTCGAATTTATTTTTCAAATCTGGAATCGTCTCTGTTGTTGCAATTGCCGCACCTGTAGAAGTTGGGATGATGTTCACGGCTGCAGCGCGAGCTCGACGAAGATCTTTATGCGGGCCGTCAACTAATCGTTGAGTTGAAGTGTAACCATGAACGGTAGACATCAATGCTTTTTTAACTCCAAAAGCTTCATGCAAAATCGCGGTAATCGGCGCAACGCAATTAGTCGTACAAGATGCATTATTTATGATCGCTGCTTTTTCTTTATAATCATAACCGGTTGTGTTGGCGCCCAAAACATAAGTTGGTACATTTCCGCCTTTGGCTGGTGCCGAAATAATCACTCGCTTCGCCCCGGCTTGCAAGTGCGCCGAAGCTGCTTCCTCGGTTACAAAAAAACCAGTTGATTCGATCACGACATCAACTTTATATTTCTTCCATGGCAAATTTGCTGGATCCTTTTCGGCAAAAATTGGAATCTTCTTTTTACCAACTACAATAAAATCTTTCCCTGCCTTGACCGACACTCCCCACTTGCCATAGTTCGTATCGTACTTTAATAGATGCGCCAAAGTTTTAGCATCAGTTAAATCATTGATTGCTACAACATTAAAACCCGGCTTATTCCAGGCTGCCTTAAACGTCTGACGGCCGATGCGGCCGAAACCATTAATAGCTATTCTTGCCATATATAAAAATATTATTTGTTCGACTTAATTATAACATAAAACTCCCTTTCGGGAGCTTTATTGTTATTAATGTGATCTTTGGTTTACTCGCCAAGCTGGATTCTTGTAAACCGTCCAATTTTGATATTCTCACCAATTGAAAGAATCTTTTGCTGCAGAAGCTCTTCGATGGACAAATCTTCATCTTTGATAAAACGTTGATTCAATAGACAAACTTCCTCGTACCACTTATTTAGTTTACCCTCAACAATCTTATCGAGCATATCTGACGGCTTTCCCTCGTTGAGTAATTGCTCTTTAAAGATTTCTGTTTCTTTAGCAACGACATCTGCCGGTATTTCATCGCTGGAAAGATAAAGTGGACTCATCGCTGCGATGTGCATAGCCAAGTCGTTGCAAAATGAAATGAATAACTCATTTCGAGCAACGAAGTCGGTTTCACAAAGTATTTCAACAACAACACCGATTCTTCCGTTGGAATGAGTGTAGCAATGTACGCGTCCTTCAGCAGTTTCTCGTTCAGCTTTTTTAGCTGCTTTTGCAGCGCCGCGTTTACGCAGTACCTCGATCGCTTGATCAAAATCACAAGCTGCTTCTTCGAGTGCCCCTTTTGCTTCCATCATGCCCACTCCGGTCATTTTACGGAGTTTAGCAACATCTGATGCTTTGATGTCCATAGTTGTTGAAAGTTAAGTCTAAAATCTATTTTTTGGCATCCTGCTGTTCACGAGCTAATTGCTCGTTGATAGCTAAATCCAATTCCTCAACGTCGTCTTTTGATTCTTTAGTGACATCTAGTTTATCCCCCTGTTTTTGAAACGGTTTATTTGCAGGGCGAGCTGGTCTGGTCGATGTTGTTGCGCCACTTTTTGCTCGAGCCTTGCCTACCTTGATCGCTTCTGAAAAAAGTTTGGCCATCATTGTTAATGACCCAATCGAATCATCATTGGCTGGAATAATGTAGTCGACCACATCTGGTTTGACGTTGGTATCACAAATAGCAATGATTTTAACACCGCGCTTGTGAGCCTCGGCAACAGCTGTTTTGTCATGACGAATATCAAGAACAAAAACTGCTTCTGGGAGCTTGCTCAAAGTTGAGATGCCGCCAATCTTTTCCTCATACTCTGCAATTCTACGGTCAAACTGGAGCTGTTCAAGTTTTGTATATTTCTTAAGCTCTCCTTTGTCGCGCTTATCCTTAAGATCCAAGTAACCTTTAATCAGCTTCTGAATCTCTGGAAAGTTTGTGAATGTACCACCAAGCCAACGATTATTAACGTATGGCGCACCACAATCAAGGGCGTATTTCTCTACTAACTCCTGCGCTTGTTTTTTAGTACTGATGAACATAACGTTGCCGCCGCGAGCAACAAGCTCCTCGACATAAGCTAACGTCTTCTCCAATAGTTTACGAGTTTTTTCAACGTCAATGACGTGAACGCCGTTTCTAGCGGCAAAAATATA
The DNA here is from genome assembly GCA_043820165.1 of Patescibacteria group bacterium. Classification (GTDB taxonomy): domain Bacteria; phylum Patescibacteriota; class Patescibacteriia; order UBA9934; family UBA9934; genus JBDRDZ01. The sequence continues at coordinate 164 of JBDRDZ010000070.1, read as the reverse complement.
TGGCTCCATTTTTGGATGCCAGCGTGAGGTGCGATGACCAAAGTGAACTCCGGCCTTAAGCATGTCCTCGGTAGATGGGATATTAGGCCTAATAGTTTCCTTTTAGGATTGTTTCAAATGTCAGTCTGTGATGAAAACGAAAGATTTTGTACACAGATACCTAA
>JBDRDZ010000069.1:0-11452 GCA_043820165.1 Patescibacteria group bacterium | reverse complement strand
AACTGACGAGCAGAACCTTCGTTTAAACAATCAGCCGAACAACCGTCATTCGACAGTCGATTGCCGTCATCACAATCCTCACCGCCAATATCATTCTGATGAGCGATATCAAGATTACCGCAAGTCAAACCAAGAATACGTGATCCTTCGTTCAAACACATGGCTGAACAACCGTCGCCATCAAGATTATTGCCATCATCGCACTCTTCGCCAGCGCCAGTTGTCGGAATATATTCTCGTCGGCTATTACCACAGCAAATTCCTGCTGCGACAACACAAGTTTCGCTATTTACTGTGTCGCAGTCAGCGTTAGTAACACACGCTTCACCGCTAGTACTGCAAGTTCTGGTACAAACATCGATGCTATCGGAATTTGCACCCTCAGCTAAACAATTGTCAGAGCAGCCGTCACCTGGGATAGTATTTCCGTCATCACAATCCTCTCCTGGGTCAAGAAGACCGTTTAGTCCATCAGCATCGATGCCACAAATCGCTTTTAATGGCTGCGACCCAACAGCTAAACACGAGCTAGTGCAACCTTCGACAGGATTATTTGGATCGCCATCAGCAATACTACCTTGGGCAGATTTTAGCCATTCAGCAATATACGGGTCTTCGATAATCGGATCCTGCCAGTTCCAATTATAACTATAGCCATCGAGTCTTTGTCCGGCTTCTGAACAATCATCAGCCTCACCGAAAGGATCAACTGAATAAATTTGTTTATCGCGTACAGCGTTCAATCGCACATTATCCGGACCGAGATTAATACGTGACACAGCACAAAGCGTATCATCATCCTTAGTACTAAAAATCCATGAAAAATCATTCCCATAATTTGGTCGGATCAGTTTAACATCACTAGTCGACTCAACGTTGCCGGAAATGATCACGCGATAGAAAGTTGATGGTTCGCCAACACCACCTGAAAATTGCACGGAAATTTTTGAGCAATCATCATTAGCACAAGAAGCAATATCATCTTCTACCGTATTGAAAGAGGTACAAAGTTCGTTCGTACAAGATTGTAATGTCACCATGCCAAGCGTGCCAATAGAAGCTGGCTTCATCGGAACGTTAAACTGAGCGCCAATCTCAGCATTGACGCAAGCCGTATCGCAGGACGGCCAGAAATTCATGACATACGGATCAGTAAAATCGATCGTCAAACCAGCATCGCCCCAAACTCCACTTCTAAGTTCTTCAGCCTTCACCTGAGCTACACCCTCGGCCAAAGCTGTTGCCACCGCACAATAATCCTCTGAAATATTATCGCAGACGCCAGCTTCCAAAGTAGCGATTGACGGATCAATGTCCCAATTCCAAGAAAATAATATTGCGTTTAAACTCTGACAATCAGCTGTACCTGGTACAGCTAAAAATTCTGTTGTTTCATTTTTAGCTGTTAAAGTTTCACGAGCCGGGCTGACCCTAACTAATTCCACTTCACAATCATCGTTGACAGGACCGGTAGTAAAGTACCAAATTTCGTCACCATCCATCTTGACACTGCCAGCTGATTCCACATCAGCCTTAACAACCACTTTGTAAGTCTTGCCCGGTAGAACTCGACCAGGTTTATCAGTGTTATACGTTGCGCTCGGTGTCCAAGTAACTGTGGTGTAACTTGCGTTATCAGACACCTTTAGATCCCCTCTCGGCACCGTGGTTGATGTTGAGCAGTTTTGATCTTGACATTCTTCAACGTAAATCGAGTTATCATTCAAAGTGATTTCCTTCATTAAAGTTGAAAAGTCAAATAAGACTTCAACGTTAATACAGGCTTCCTGTGTATATTGAGTATTTGGAACACCGCTCAAACGATCATCAGTACAGATAAACTCAACATACGGTGCAATCTTAATTTCCCCTGTCGAGAAGACCCAGGCGTACTCAGCTATACCGGGAACCGGGCCAGGCGAGACCCCTTCGGCGCCAATTTCAAAATTAACCGGATTACTATCTCCACCAGCCGAGACAACTTTTACCGGACCAGTATTGGCTCCACCTGGAACCTTTAAAGAAATTTCTTCATCAGACCAACCGCTTGATTGGATAGTGGCTGGTGACGAGACCCAAAACTCAACTGAACCCTCGGTCTGGCCAAAATTTGCACCATATAAAGTCACGATATCGTCTTCCTCACCGCGATTCGGCTCAATAGCACAAACTCCCGGCGTTGGATCGGCTGAAGTGACATCAAACGCTACTGGTTCTGAAACAGCTCCAGTTTGGGTCCGAATGAATAAATCATGTGTTTCAAATTGCAATGGAATGCTGCCACCAGCATAATTCTCAGGCACGATAATAGTGATTTGATCATCAGTCCAGAAAGTATCAGCACATTCATCAGGGAAGTCAATGCTGCCGATAGCTTCTGCAACAGCTGATCGACTAGAAAAACGAACATCGCCAGGTCTTGATCCAAAGTTGCTACCAAGGATCGTCACATATTGACCAATACCGCCAGCACCCGGAACTACCTCAGTAATTATCGGGCCAACCTGATCTCGCTGCTCCCAAATAGAAAACGGAATGGCATTCGAGGCGATGCCCCCAACCTCAACAGCAATATCGTAAATATCTATTGGAGCTGTTGGAACATTGACATTAATTTCACTGTCACCCCAATTAGTAAAAGTTCTGGCTTCAATAGTGCCAAAAAGTACTTTTGAGTCTGCTGCCTGTGTCGTGCCAAAAGATTCACCGGTTAATTTAACGTTTGAACCAGAATAGCCGTAATTAGGAGTGATCCGGCAAAGATTTGGCGAAACTTGATCGTTAATTATGAAATTACCATTTGCGTTCGGTACTTTTGGTCCCCAATCATTATTAGAGACATCACGAATGCCGTCAGCCGCCCTGACGCTTACCGGACCAGTTATGGCTTCATCAGGGACAATGACAATGACTTGAGTATCGCTCCAGCCATAGGAACAGGCCGCGATTTCCGCAGCAGTGAAATTATCCCCGTTCCAAAAACCAACTGTACCTTCAGCTGCCCCAAAGTTCTTTCCAGTGACAGTGACAAAATTTCCCAGTGCTCCCCTTTTTGGAGAGACGCCCATAATCATCGGGTAGCCAACACAGATATTATTATCGCATCGAGAACCAACAACGCAATCAGCATCCTCCTCGCAAGCACCGCCGTTGCAGACGCCACACGATCCACCACAGTCAACATCTGTTTCGTCTTCGTTCATCACCCTATCAAAACAATGAATTGGTAATAATCTAACGGTAATTGAATCAGTATCTTCGTTGCCAGCAATATCAGTTACGGTTGCTGAGAGCGTATAATTAGCATCATCTGGGGAACCATCCGTAATCCAAGTTGTTTCGATAGTCACATTAGACAGGTCATCGCCCGTCGCCACGATGGTATCGAAGATCTGACCGTCGACATAAAAATCACCCCAACCAATTTGGCTGTCATCAGTGGCGGAAATTTGAAACATGACTGGCGGTCCAGGCTCTAAACGATCATTGCGGTGGGGATATTCAATCGTCACCGTTGGGTCGTCAACATCAACAAGATTTCCGGTGGAAAATTTATTTGTACAGCCTTTTCCAGCATCACAATTTAACGGAATACCCGTGCTACTTTTTATTCCATCTAAGACTTGAACTAAGAAATGTGAATCAGCGTCAAAACATTTTCTATCTTCGTTTGGTGCTGGGCAAGTTGCCACAGGCTCAAAAGTAATCTTATTGCTAGTGTTAGATAAAAACACGTCAACTTCTGCACTCGTATTAAGACAGTCAGCGGTATCGCAACTGAAAACTTGGATGCTATCCTGGTTAAACGATGTGGCATCAATGGAGCGTGAAAAAGTAACAATGCCTTTAACGTTACGAATCGGTACAGCGCCAATCGGACTGTAACCAGAAACAGAGAACGTTAATGGATCACCGCCACCGCAGATACCAAACGGCGGGCAATCGCCATCCCCTTCAGGTGATTCCCCACCCGTACCAGACATGGAGCCAACTAACGCACCGATAATAAACTGCACGATCGCCATTGAAAACAGCACGATCATTAAACCAATCACTCCATTCAGCAAAATCTTTTTCGCAGTCGCGACTTTTTCGTCATCACCACCGGCTGTCATCCAACGGAAACCGCCCCAAAGCACGATGCAAACCGCGATAATACCCAAAAAGCCAAGAACTGTCCGAATGATTTTCGCAATAACCATGGGAAGATCAGCTTGAGCCAGTCCGGTTTCAGCTGCGGCAGTATCCAAACCTGCTTGCACGGCTGAAGCTTCTGTATCACCATCAGCAGCAAAAACCTCTGGTACAAAAAGAACAGCACCGGCCCAGAGTAGCGCAGCAATGGTTAGGAAAAAGAATATTTTTCGACGTTGTGTAATCATTTTAAAAACTTGGACAAGCTGAGGATTGTGGGCTGCCCTGGCAGCACCATGGTTGAGTATCGTTGGTTCCGCAGGTGCCGCCTATACTAGGTCCTTCTGAAGGGTCAAAACAATTTTGATACTGGTTTTGCAACTCTTCTTGAATACCAACACGATATTCATAATTCTCCGTTGCGGATGATTCGAGAAAAATACCGTGTCTGACCGTCGTCTCTGTAAATGTTGGTGGACCATCCACTACCGCTGACAGGTTTCTAGAAACAAACCAGAAAGGTAGCTCATGAGCCGGAGTTACACCCGGGGCTTCAGCGATTCTGGACATTAAAGTAATCACATCCGAATTGATTGTGTTCATCAAAATAATATCATTGAAAGTAATAATAATTGGCTGATCCAGGGCAACATCATTAACATTGCTCAAATCAGGAGTGATACTAGTGATAACCGGACCATCAAGAATGACGTCACTCGTTGTTTTAAAATTCCTTATATATTCGTCACCAACATCACCACCTTGAGTGCCCCAGTCGCCATTGCCGTCGAGTGAGTTACCAGCCATATCAACAACGCCGTCAAACGGAAAACCGATCGAGGCTGGCTGCTCGTCAATTACAGCAGTTGGGGTTGCGCCAGAGATAACTACTTTGATGTCATTATTCGCTGGCAAACAGAAGAGAGCTTGCCCGCAAGAATTTGTCCCACAAGATTCATCTGTGATGAAAGTGATGGTTTCGTATCCGTTGGAGATTATGTACTCGCCCGCCACATCGCCATCCTGAGCACCGGTAACCTTAATATTATCAAAACTTGCTTCTTGCACTCCTGGATAGAAAGCACCAGAAGCTGACGTTGGGTCAACTGCTTCACTAAAATTTATTTGCACGACAATATTGCGACCGTACAGACCACCTTCTGCTGGTATTACGCTCTGAACTGTGGGTGGTGTTAAATCTAGCTCTGTGCCAACGGTAAATGTCCATTCATAGCCGCCCAGATTTAAAACATTCTCTCCATCGACGTTTTCTATATTATCCGATAAGGAAACAGTGATATTAGTATCCTGAAGCGATGAACCAAGTATTGGCGGATAAAATATGAACGTTTTTTGATCATCAGAAACAGCGACTCTAACTTCGTCACTATCGTATGCGTTATTAGCGCCCTGTCCAGTCTCAAAAATTTTAATATTGGTCGTATTTAAATCGTCTGATGGTGCTGTTGGATCATATCCGTCAATAAATGAACCAATGCTCATTTCCTCACGGAACGTAATTAATATCGAAGTATTGCGCGGTACATCCTGTTCGTTACGATACGGTCGATGCATCTGAATACCACCGCCAAGCGAACCTGACAACGGAGGCACTGAAACAGTTGGTCCATTGCCGTTACCGCCAGCACCATCACCGCCGCCACTCTGGGTTTGCCCGGTGAGAGCGTTGACAATAAATGTGGTGATCGCGTATGCGCTAAGAATGATGATCAAACCAATGACGCCATTAATAATCAACTTTTTAGCTTTGGCTACTTTTTCATCATCGCCACCAGCGGTCATCCACAGAAATCCGGCGTAAATAACGATCACCAAAAAGATAACACCAAGTGTACCAAGAAACACTTTTAATATGCCTCCAATTATTTCTGGCAAGGTACGGTCAGAAAAGCCAACGTCCTCAGCAACCGTGTCAGCGCTACTAACATCTATTTGTGCAAAAGCGGAATTACTAAAAATTACGAAGAAAATAAATCCCGCTGCCAACAATAAAGCAACGTTCAAAAATATTCTACCGAACGATCTGCTGAAATTTTTTGAAATCATGTGGGATCGTTACGCGAACCTGGCAAATATTAGAAGCCATGTTCCACAATAGTATACAACAAAAGCGCCTAGTCGTGCAGGCGCTTTGTGGATTCATTTGATTGTTGATAATTTTATCGACTCAGCTATTCTGCTTTTAATATCTCTTCGAGCATCTTCTTAACACGACTGCCATCAACCGCCCCCTTTAAGTCCTTCATCAACTCCCCCATCGCTTTGCCCAAATCCTTGACGTCCGTTGCTCCGGCCGCCTCAACTTTAGCCATGACTTTTTCCCGAAGTTCTTTGTCGGTCATTTCTGGAGGCAAGTATTTTTTCAAAATTTCGATCTCAGCTTTTGTTTTTTCGATCAAATCTTCGCGCGCACCTTTTGTAAAATCTTCAAGAGCATCTTGAAGCTTCTTGGTATCAGACTTGATGACATCGATAACCTCAGCATCCTCGAGCTCCTTTTTCAACTCAATAGCTTTGTTTTTTATTGAAGCTAAAACGACGCGGAGGATATCCAATGCCTGCATATCCCGACCCTTCATCGCTATCTTCACGTCTTCTTGCATTTGTTCGTATAGTTTCATATATGTTTATTTATGTTGTTATTCATCTTATCAAATTCATCTTGGTGAGCCTAGTACCCCTTGACAATACTAATTAAAAATGAGAGTCTAATGCTCTTGGAGGGAAGATGCTCTTTTTACGTATGGCCCCTGGTGATTTCCTACGCCGGATCTACAAAGAAGCACCTTATCTGGCTATCATATTAACCGGGACTGGTCTCGGTCTTCACTTCTGGAGGAACTTGAATCCTAGTCTTGCCTACAGTACCGCAGGCTTGATTCTGTCACTCTGGCTATACGGTCATTTATTCATTTTTGTTCAAGAAGAATGGCACATCACCATGTATCGTTGGCGCACCAGATCGCTAGTAGAACACCGGCCAAATAGGGGTTACATCTGGCTAGTCATGCTCTTTCTAGCACCCAGCATCTACTACAACTTCAGCTCATTGCAGCAAAAACTCATGGGACTGTTGTTTACCGTCGACAGAGAAGCGATGTACGCCGTCAGCGCTCACAATCAGGGAGTTTCCCTGATGCTCTTATGGATCGCCTTTCTCATCGTTCGACTTTCGCTCCCCCGACTCCTGCAGATGAGTAGTGGGAGTCTTTTTAATACAAAAACAGAGCCCGTTGGGACTCTGTTTATATTTATCGTCTTCGTGATCGGTGATCATCTTCTTGAAGTTTGCCAGTGCGTAAAAGATATTCACGTTTGGAACCGATTTCCATTCGTCGCAAAGCGCTTGATTTTCGCTTGTTCTTTGTAGCCTTCTTTTCAAAATAACGGCCAGAACGTACATTGAGTACTTTTCCGCTTTGCATGACGCGTCTTGACCAGCGTCTAAAAAACGCTTCAAAACTCTCGCCTTTCTTTCGTTTTGCTTCAATTTCTGACATGTATATTACTCATCTCTAGGTGGCGAAAGGATATCAAAGATGCGGTCAGATGTCAACATTTACTTTGTTTATTATGGGCAAGCTGATAAAATGTAAGTAATTCTACCCGTTTATGAATAAAAAGCCTGAAACACCACGGATGCCTCCAGAACAGCGTCCAAGCCAATCGGAGCTTGCGGCTCGTGAATATTCGTTATTGGCCGAGACTCAAAAAGAAGTACGAAAACTCCTTGAAGAGGAAATCCACGGCGCCCGAATGCTCGTTGAATTTTACGGAAAATACTATGGAAAACTTGGTGGTGGTGGTGAGGCTCACCATGCACTACAAGAACGTGGCCTTCCACCAGCTGGTGGCGTTCTCTTAGATTTTGTTAGAAAACATTTTGGCAAAGACAGCAACTCCTCAGTTTTTGAAGATGCCTCGGATGCTAATCTTCAAATCATGTGGGATGATTTTCTCGATGAAATCGCCTCGATGAGCAATTCAGCCTATACTTTGCAGAATCTACAAATTAATAGTTGGATGATCGAACAAAGAGATCAATGGCGAACACGTAACGAAATGCTTAGACTCCGCGCTAAACATGTATTACCCTCTGATGCTTACTATCTAACAATCGCTTTGCCGCCAGAGGACGGTGACGATCCAGATAAATCAATACCTAGCCGGAAAGAATTAATTGTCTGGGTTGAAAATGAACTAGCAAAAGAAGCTAGAAGACTGAGTGATGAAGTTGGGAAAGAAGTAATCACATTCAGCAGCGAACGTTTACGTATTCAACAGATTCGAAATTTAGAATTATATTTTGGAAAAGAATATTTGACTGAAATTAAAAAACTTTTACCAAATGAATTCAAACAAATTATTAATGAAGTGACCTTTAGTAATCAGGTGCCGAGTGGCAAAGTCAATGTTTTCGGCGAGCAAAAATACGGCCAAGCAGATGGTAGATACGACCCGAGACTAAAAGAAATAACATTAGTTGCCTCGGATTATCAATCGATGGCGCACATTCCTGAAATACTTTTTCATGAAGCTGGCCATAGCATTGATTTTAATGAAGATTTACTAACAGCCATGCGCATAAAATTACGATTCTTAGAAGCTGTCAAAAACGAAAATAATCTTTTCTCGATGTATGCGGTTTACAGTTATGCTCATGATGGGCTGCAAATCGGACTTCAAGAAGATTTTGCCGAAACCGTCGGAGAGTTCTTTACTAATCACAAGATGTTAAAAAAACTTAATCCGGAACGCTTCGCTGCTATGACTGACATTGTTCAGTTCCTATATCCAGGCACTGACGTTACGCAAGTTAGAGAGAACGTTGCCAGAACTCACCGAGAAGCCCGAGAAAGATCATTTACCAACCCCGCGGTTTTTCGTGCCCTAGTCAGGGAAAACCAACAATATATGTGGTCAGTACTGAACATGTTCCACTCTAACGGATTTCGCCCCCTAGATTATTGGCAGCTGCGCGGTGAAGCAAATACCAAGCGGACTAGACAAGTCGCTGAGATCGGCATGAAAATTTATGAAACATTTGATGAAAGCGGTCGACTTCTAGAAGAGGTCATCGAAGATGCGCAGAAAACAACCAAAAACTTCACCGATCCAGAATATGATGAAGACGGTCGATTACTTTCATACAAAACAGAAGTTGGCGGTCATGTATACGATGTCATCCATTCTTACAATAATGATGATGAGCTTCCGACAAAAATTAACTATCTTTTTGCTGGAGCAGTTGTCAGGATAGTTACTTACGAAAAAGACGGTAATGAAATTACCGAGCACGTTATGTCCCCATTGAGTAGCATTCCGGGATTAAAATCAAGATACAGGCTTGATTCTAATAATCAAAAAATCATCCAAATTGACGCTTTGATTAATAATCAAACTGTCTTTGGACGCCGTTTTGATTACGATGACCAGGGCCGATTACAGGCAAAAGTAATCGTCGATCAATATGGCGGCGAAATATACTCATCCACATATTCATATGAAGACGAACAGCAACTCCAACAAGCCGCTTAAGACAAACCTCTTTGTTTACGTGGATGACGAGAAAATCGGTAAACTGTCTATCGATGAAGACAGTCAACTTAAGTGTGAATTGCCACTTGATCAATCAATAACCGTGCAACGTATTTGGGATGTGCTTAAAGCAAGAGGCGTCAATTATATCGGTGACATAGTATTAGATGCCCCAATGCCAGTTCCGGATGAATATTTACTCTCAGAACTATGGAAGGCGTTGACTCTTGAGGGGATCGAGCTTAGAAGAAAATAAAAACACCGGCCTAGCGGCCGGTATTTTTATTTTTAATTCAATCTTTTTCTGACAATCTCGACAATCTTTTCCGCATCAACGATTTCCTGACCACCTGATTCCATGTCGCGGATGATGATTGTGCCGTCAAGAACTTCTTTTTGACCCAGGATCAAAGCCACTTGAGCTTTCTGCTTATCAGCTAACTCGAGTTGAGCCTTGAGTGAACCTTTGCCAAATGCTTCAGCAATCGGGATACCAGCTACCCGGAAATCTTCAAAAATTGCTAATCCTTTTCGTCGCGCTGCTTCTCCGAGCTGACAAAAGAAGACATCAACTTTTCTACGCTTTGGAATAGAGACCTCAGCATCTTTCATGGCAATAATAGCTCGCTCAACGCCGAGTGCCATACCCATGGCACCAACACTTTCTCGACCACCAAGCAATGGGATTAAGCCGTCATAACGACCACCGCCGGCAATAGAACTCTGAGCCTTTTCTTCATCTTGAACTGCAGGCACGACCTCGAAAACAGTATGGTTATAATAATCAAGACCACGGACAAGGAACGGATCAAGTTCATAGGCAACATCAACTTCACCAAGGTATTCAAGTACCTTCATGAAATGCTGCTTTGAGGCGTCGTCGAGCCAATCAATGATCTGAGGCGCATCAACTTTGAGTTCGTCCATGCCCTCCTCTTTTGAATCAAGTAAACGTAGAGGATTTTTCTGCAGTCGCTTTTTATCAACATCAGAAAGTTTGCCGCGGAACTGTTTAAAATAACTGACCAACTCCATGGTATATTCCAATCTTGTAGCAGCTGTACCAATTGAGTTGATTCTAACCATGACGTCAATGCCGAGTTCTTTTAAGAAACGCTGAGTCATCAAAATAACCTGAGCATCAATGATCGGTTCATCAGAACCCAGAGCCTCGAGTCCCCACTGCCAGAACTGACGATAACGACCAGCTTGAGGGCGGTCATATCGGAACATTGGACAAAAATACCAAAGCTTGACCGGTTGCGGTAAATTGACCATGCCGTGTTCAATGTAGGCTCGAGCAATTTGCGCTGTCCCTTCCGGACGCAACGTCACTTTATCATTGCCTTGGTCAACAAAACTAAACATCTCTTTTTCAACAATATCCGTACCCTTACCAACCGAGCGTTCAAAAAGATTTGTTTTTTCCAAAATCGGTAATCGGATGCGGCCAAAACTATAGTCGGTTGAAATTTTTCGAGCCGTCTCTTCTACTTTATCCCAGTAGTGCTGTTCTTCTGGAAGAATGTCCCGAAAACCCCGAAGTAATTCAGGCTGTTTTATTTTCTTGACTTTTTCTGTGCCCCCCTCTTTATTTACTGCAGGCTCTTTTTTTGCTTTGGGCATATATAGTTGTTAGAAGTTGTAGTCAGGCGTTGAGATTGTGCCAAGACGCTCTAACGGTAAACCGCGAAACCAGGCACGTCCGACAATATCTTTTTCATTGACTGGACCAAAACGTCGTGAATCAAGACTTGAG
>JBDRDZ010000068.1:0-8568 GCA_043820165.1 Patescibacteria group bacterium | reverse complement strand
ATAAGCGAAAAGACAGAGTTAAAAATCCTAAAACCAGAGATTTCAGAAAACTACTTAATCTAAAGCGCAAAACTTCTACTCCGGAAGAATATATCCAAGAAACTCTCCAGTATGTCAGTGAGGAGTTTCGACCAGAAATTAAAAAACGGTTTGAAGAATTTAAACGACTCAAAAATAAATACACTGCCCTGCTCCGTCGCTACGGTTTCGAAGAATACGTTGAAGAACAGCGTGTCGATGAAGATTACAAATTGGCAGCCTAAAAAATCGGCCCGCTTGGGTCGGTTTTTTTAAGGGATGATGTATGCTTCTTCAACATCTTTATCTGACGGACTAAAGTCAATCGAAGTAATCGCACCCCACAGTGGCGTAGCTAAATATCCTTCCACAGGTTTGCTGACATAAACGTAAAGCTCAGGGTTGAGTTCAGCAAAGTAATACCAATAATCTTCTTCATCGAACGTGCCTGTGTAGCAGATCATCTCCAAACCACCAATCTCTTTTTCGTCACATTCTTCAACATCACGCATCAGCTGTACTTCAGAAGATACCCACTCCTCGAACGGAAACCGATCGCCAGTACCATATTCCGATCCACTGCGGATAAAAATATTACCTTTGATTTCACTTTTATCTGGGTCAAAGAAAGTAATCAAACTCGCGCCACCGGAATCTTTCTGAAAAATTTCCCATTCATGCAATACTTCGATAGTAAAAAAATCGCCATTCATTTTCCAAAGATTTTGATCGCCTGGTTCACCGAATTTACCTGCTGTAACGAGCCGGGTTGATGAAGCGGCGTCGTCAGTTTTTTCTGGTGTAATAATCTTTTCGAAAACATCGTAACCTAACTCAGTGTCTGGCGCTCGTTTAATAATTAAAAAAGCACCTAAAATAATCAGAGTAATGCCAAGAACGGCAGCGCCGGCGACGAATACTGGTTTTTGTTGATCCATATTATAGATACTTGGCCAGAAAAATATTTTTTTGTCAATACCTTACTTCTTAGTTGCAATCTCCTCTTTCTTCTTGGTAAAGCGCAAGAAAACCGCTGAAGCAAAGACAACCAACAATGTCATTGCGAGAGCATAAACAAATTTAGCTATCAAAGAATCTTGCTCAAGTGGCCAGACAACAGTGATTAATTCTTTAACCGCTTCATTCCAAGCTAAACCAGCAACTATACCAAAACCGGCTAAAAGATAACCGACAGCTTTTTCTCGAACCGCTACCGTAACTTCTTCACCATTAACTTTAACTTTTTGGATTTTTGATTTGATTTTATCCATACTTAGTTATTATATGTCGGCTGACAGATAATGTCTAAAGAGATGAGCTAAATCTGGCTTAACTCCCGATCGAGAGATAAACCCGATTGACAAAGGATTGACTTTCCAGTACTTTATCAACACATTTCATCGGAGCTTAGCTTCGAAATCATGGGCCCTTAGCTCAGTTGGCTAGAGCGTTTGCATGGCATGCAAAAGGTCACCGGTTCGAGCCCGGTAGGGTCCACCATATCGCCTTTCGGGGCTACGTTGATGGTATGCCCAACTAATTTAAAAACGCGGTGGCATAATAAAAAAATCCTGTCTGGGATTATTTTTTTTTAATAAAAGCTCCGATCGGATAGAAAGTTAAACATTTTCGCATCACTGATAAATACGAAAAAATTCACTGTTTCGTGATTTTTTTATTAAACATGTTTAAGAATAGTAGCGATCGCTGCAATTGTTAAACACTCAAATCAATGACAAAAATTTTGTTCAACCAAAATTATGTAAAAACAATTACGCCCGCCATTGCACAGATGTGCGTTGGCGGGCGCGAGCGAAGCGCAGATCAGCTCTTCAAACGAGCGAGCGTGATCTTGAGCTTGCAGTCGTGGGAGAGGGTGTAGTCAACCTCGTAGTACGGGCCGAACCACACTTGGATGTTTCCACCCGGATCATTGTCACAGAAGACCTGGTCCGAGAACCCGGCCTCACTGTGGATGATCCCCTCCACCTCGACGTAGCCGTCGGGCGGAGCCATGGGCATGGTCGCCCAGAAGGTGGACCCGCTCGAGTTGGCGCCGTCGTAGAAGACCGGCACCAACACGCTCGGCTGGTCGAACGTCAGGAGCTGGTTGCCGGTCTGCGAGACCGATCGCCAGGCCAGACCGAGGTCGAGCTCGGTCCAGTTGGCCTCGTCGGGCTCGAACCGGATCCGGAGTGCTCCACCCATGTGATCCATCGGCTGAGCGCAGACCTCGCCACCGAAGGGCGCGGTCTCGTCACACGTGCCGGGGATGTTCGGGTGGTCCTCGACCGGCGGCCAGGGCCTGTACTCGTCGCATCCGGTGGAGACGATGAGGGTGGTGGTTGTGGCGGCGAGCATGGCGTTGCGGATGCGGATCATGTATCCTCCCAGTCCCCTCTTTGGGGATGGAAATTTTGATAGGTTCACTAGCGAGTCGGCCGGGATGGACCGACCTGACTCTGACTGTGTCTCTTTCAAGACGTTATAATATAACACAAAATGACACTTTTGTCAAGTAATTATCGTTGATAATGCTCTAAAATTAGCCAAATATCAAAATCCGTCCACTTGTTAACAACCCCTTAAATTTGCTATACTTTAGGACATGAAACGAGTTACTGCATTATCCCTAATCTTGGCCATAATCCTCGGCGTTATTCCGCTTAGGAGCCAGGCTTTTAATCCCAACTATTTAATCTCTGACTGGGACCTGACTGATCCGTTTGATATGGATTTAAATCAGATTCAGTATTTTCTTAGTCGGGGCTATTTGGGCAGCTATTTCACCGAGGATCATACAGGTCGCGTTCGGTCAGCTGCGGAGATCATTTTGATGGCCGCGCAGAACCACGGTATCAATCCAAAATTCCTTTTAGTGCTTATTCAGAAAGAACAAAGTTTAGTTGAAGATGACAGCCCGACACAAAAACAGCTCGATTGGGCAGCGGGTTACGGGGTTTGTGATTCTTGCGCTATGGACGACCCAGCCATCCAACGCTGGAAAGGTTTTGGCAAACAGATCAATGCCGCGGCCGTACAATTCTCTGAAGGCTATTTAACCGACATTCAAGCGTCTGGCACAACCATCGGGCGATACGGTCCGGGCGTCCCGGTCCAGATTGACGGCACTACAGTGGTACCAGAAAATGCGGCCACAGCCGCGATGTATGCCTACACACCGCATCTGCACGGCAACAAAATCTTTACTGAAATTTGGTCACGCTGGTTTAGTATCCATCACCCTTCTGGTACGTTACTCAAAGCTGATAACAGTCCTAATGTTTATCTGATTGAATTAGGTTACAAGCGACCGATCGCCAACTGGAGCACTTTTGTCTCACGCTTTGATTCAGATTTGATTATTGAAGTATCAGCTACTCAATTAGCCAACTATCCTGATGGCCGACCAATTACCTTCCCTAACTATTCTATTCTCAAAGACGAAAACGGTGTCATTTATCTTTTAGTCAATGATATGCTTCGACCAATCGATTCCATGGAAACTTTTTATGCGGTTGGTTTTAAAGAAGATGAAATTGTTAATATCGCCAATACTGATTTAGCCTTCTTCACTATTGATAATCCAATTACCCAAGCTTCGGTTCATCCGCAAGGCAACCTTCTCCAACTTGAAACTACAGGCTCAATTTTCTACGTCCAGGATGGTGTTCGACATCCAATTTTCGATAAAGCAATCATGGAAGCTCGCTTCCCTAACATGAAAACGGAACCAGCTCTACCAATCGCTATTGAACAATTCAAAGAAGGCTCACCGCTACTCATGCCCGACGGTTATTTAGTCAAGTCACCCAATGAAGCAGCCGTGTATGTTGTCTCAGAAGGTAAACTAAGACCAATTGCTAGTGAAGCAGTTTTCCTGTCATACGGCTGGTCATGGGACGACATCATCAATGTTTCAGCTGATGCCCTTAGCTTCCACCAACTAGGCTTGCCGATCGAAGAAACGATCAACGAATAATATGCTGGTTTTTGCCGCCTTCACCCCGTATTCGCCTCTCCTCTTGCCGTCTATTGCTCAGGATCAAATTAAGATGGTAATGAAAACCCGTCAGGCCATGCTTGATTTAGCCGAAGATCTTTATGCTACCCACCCTGATACAATTGTCTTGATTTCAGAACACCCAACCTCATACGCTGATAGCTTTAGTATCAGTTTAAGTGATCCTTATAAATTTGATCTTTCAGAATTCGGCGACCTTGGCTATGATCAAACTTTTCGGCCACGGACAATGCTCATCGATCGCCTGCAGCGCTCGTTGCGACGCAACGGGCAGCCAGTAACGCTGACGAGCGATGATAAGCTCAATTACGCCAGTGCGGTACCGTTAAAAATCCTTACGGAAAACCTTAACAGCATTTCTTTAGTACCAATTACCTATTGTGATCTTGATGCAAAAGCTCACTTTCAATTTGGACAAGCTCTGAAGGATGAAATTTTTTCTAGTTCAAATCGCGTTGCTGTCATCGCCTGCGGCGACATGTCCCACGCTTTAACAAGCGAATCCCCAGCCGGCTTCCATAAAGATGGTGAAAAATTTGATGCAAAAATTCAGGAACTACTTTCTCAAAAAAATACAGCCGGTCTAATCAGTCTAGACGAAGAATTAGTTAAGAATGCCGCCGAAACCTGTTATCGACCATTAACGATTTTGTTCGGCCTTTTAGAACGCGTCTCAGTCAAACCAGAAATTCTTAGCTACGAAGCGCCATTTGGCGTTGGTTACCTTGTTGCCAACTTCGTACTAAAATAAATTTATGTTTGCTCATGTGTACCTGATCAAGCGCTTGCCGCGAAGGTTCACATTTTTTGATTATGAAATTCCGAATGACTTAAACGTTCATACAGGTGATCTTGTTCAAGTTCCTTTTAAATATAGAGAGGAACTTGGCGTGGTTGGATTTATAACAAATGATTCTGATTTTCACGGTGCCAGCAAAATCAGTTGTGTGATTAAATCAAAATTTTTTGATTGTCATGATATTCG
This sequence comes from Patescibacteria group bacterium, assembly GCA_043820165.1. Lineage (GTDB taxonomy): Bacteria > Patescibacteriota > Patescibacteriia > UBA9934 > UBA9934 > JBDRDZ01. The sequence continues at coordinate 3,541 of JBDRDZ010000068.1, read as the reverse complement.
TCGATTTGAAAACATCGCCCAGGTTATCTATCAATCACCATCAAGCTTGCTGACCTATGGCCTGCAAGGCTATCGCGAGAACGATCGTGGACTGGAATATAACACAGCTCAGAATCAAAGCTTAACTGTTAGCAAAATAGAGCTCGAGGTCATCAAAAAATGTTTTGCAAAGCTCGAAAGAGCTGAAGAAATTTCTGTTCAGCTTTCAGTCGAAGGTCAGATGGCTCTGATTAAAGCGGTCCGTAATCATTTTGACGGTCAACTACTAATTATAGTACCCCGAGCTCTTGACGCTGAACGTTTACAAAAAAGCATGGCACCGGAAGCAAAGTCTGTTATTCTGCACGGCAAGACAAAATCTTGGCAGCGCACGGCAATCATCAATTCTTGGCAAGACGGCCAAATTCAAACTTTGATTGGTACCAGGCAATCAACTTTACTGCCAGCCAATCATCTTAAAAATATTATTGTTTTCGATGCCACAAACGACGATCATGTCGGCATCGAACGAAACCCAAGGTTTGACGCTCGTCTAGCGGCTGCTTTACTGGCAAAACAGCATCAAGCCAAACTAGTTTTTCTCAGTGCTATTCCTCGAGTTGAAGATTTATTTACGAATAGGATAATTATTAGTTCAGAAACACCACCCCATCAAGTTATTAATCTCAAAGCTCAAGAAGAGTGGACTGGCCAGGCCTTTTTAACTGAAACTCTACAAAAAGCCATTGAAAAGGCTTTACAAAACGGACAAAGAGTGCTATGCTCCTTTAACCGTAAAGGCGTTGCCAAACGTTTGCAATGCAAAGATTGCGGGCATATCCCACTCTGTGGCACTTGTGGTGCCGTTCCGGAAGTACGAGAGAAAGATCTGAACTGTCCGATTTGCAGTACCGAGATGTGGGTTCCAAAAAAATGTCCAGCTTGTCAAAAGACCTCGTTGTCTAATCGGGGTGTTGGCAACCTTGGCATTAAGAACATGCTTCAAAAAGCTTTTCCTGGTGCCAAGGTTGGCATTCTCGAGAAAAATAAACAGGAACATGGCGCAAATATCATTATTGCTACTGAGTATTTTTTCTCAACTGTCTGGCCACCGTTTTCACAAAAACAATTCGGTCTAATCGTTGAACTCTGTGCTGATCAGGCTTTGAGCGTCAACGATTTTCGGACAGCGGAAAAAGCAGCATATAAGCTACATCGACTTGTTCGACTAGCTGCCCAGCAAAAAGCTGAATGCATAATCCAAACCTGGTTGCCGGATGTCATTAATAGTATGTTACGCGTTGATCAATTCTTGAAAAAGGAACTTGAAATACGTCAGACATATCAACTGCCGCCAGTGACAGAAAAAATTTCAATCAAATGCAAAGAGCCAGATATACTCTCTAAAGATGTTGAAAGAGTGCTCAGCAAACAAAATAACTATTTTAAAACCAACGATCAGATATTCGAAGTCGTTTACAATGATAGATTCCCGAGAACGCAAGAATACCTAGGCCGTTTAAACGATAACTGCATAATCCAAACCGACTTACAAAATTATGAGTTTCCTCGAAATCCTAACAAATCCGAATGATAACCTACGTGAGAAATCACGCTTGGTTAGTGATGAAGAAATCAAGTCTAAAGAAATTCAGACCTTGATTGATGACATGTTTGAAACCATGAAAAAAGCAAACGGTGTTGGTCTAGCTGCACCGCAAGTCGATCAACGCTTGCAAATTATCATCGTCGAGACAAAGGAAGGCCCTCAAGCCTTTATCAACCCAAAAATTGTTTCTCGATCACGCCACATGACTATCGGCGAGGAAGGTTGTCTTTCCATCCCAGGATACTACGGTATGGTTCAGCGTCATACGAAAGTAAAAGTGCGAGCAAAAAATCGACAAGGTGAAGTTGTTTCAATGATATGTGACGAGCTGCCGGCTGTTATTTTCCAACATGAAATTGATCATCTTGATGGGATTTTATTTATTGATCGTGCTGAATCACTACACGATATCACTCCAGAAATTGAAGATAGACTAATCTAGCATGAAAATAGTTTTCTTTGGTACACCCGAATTCGCACAACATTTCCTCACCAAACTGCATGAAGACGAGGAGATTTTTGTTTCTGCAATAGTCTGCCAGCCAGATAAGCCGGTCGGACGCAAAAAAGAAATCACTTCGCCAGCGACGAAAGTATTTGCTCTCGAACACAATATTCCCGTCCTTCAGCCTGAAAATCTAAAAAAAGACAAGAATATCGTCGATGATCTGAAAGCGCTCGATGCAGACGCGTTTGTAATTGTGGCTTACGGTAAAATTATCCCTCAAGAGATTCTGAATATCCCAAAACTTGGCAATATTAATGTTCACCCTTCCCTACTGCCTAAATATCGCGGCCCATCACCGATCCAATCAGCCATTGCAAACGGTGATAATGAGTCAGGAGTTTCAATTATGCTGATTGATGAAGAGATGGATCACGGACCAATTTTAGCACAAATTACAATCAAATTTGATAAAACCGAAACGCCTGAATCGTTTCGGCAAAAAGTCGTTGATATCGGAGCGCCTCTACTCGTCGAAACGATCAAGAACTTCGACAAGATCACGCCACAAGAACAAGATCACAATGCGGCTACTTTTTGTAAATTATTGACTCGCGAAGACGGGATCATCAACTGGCTTGATCCGGCTGAGAAAATCGAAGCGATGATCCGTGGTTATTCACCTTGGCCGGGGACATCAACAAAACTTGACAATAAAACATTAAAAATTATTCGAGCCCGCGTAGGGGTTTGGCGTGCCAAACCCCTACTGCCCGGCGAAATCAAGATTCATGATCATCAATTATTTGTCGGTACCGGAACATCAGCTCTAGAGATCCTGGAACTCCAACCTGAAGGCAAACAAAAAATGACCGCACAGGCCTTCATCAACGGTAATAAAGAAATTAATGGCAAGGAACTGGGTTGACAATAACTCGGTTTTTTGTTAATTTTTACTCTACTAAAACGTGAGGTGTTAGTTGTCACAAACCAATGATGAACAGCCGAAAACTGCTGTTGAAATCGATCTCTTCGATACATGGGAGCCGCAATGTCCGCATTGCGATTCAGAAAATGTGACCTTGCTCGATAGCATCATTGCAGCCCACGCTCATGCTCAGCCGAGCGATGAGCATATCTGCAATGACTGTGGCGAAAGCTTCTTCCCAAACCCTCGCTACTGAACCGTGCCCTGCCAACTTGGCGGGGCAAATTTATTTTCTAACAAAAATACCCCGCAGAAGAACATCCCGCCCAATCAAGCCTAAGCTCGAAGGGGCGGGTTTGATTTAGACATTGATTGCAACGCCCTGTTCGTTAGCGAGAACTCGGAAAGTCGAAGAAACTTTATATAGCTCTTCGAACGATCTGGCAATCGCTTCAACCTGTGCGTCGCCGTTGACGAGTTCATCGGTTGAACGCAACACAATAAACTTGTCACAGATATCACGAACAGTTGACAAGCGATGCGTGATAATCAATGCGCCCATGTCGGGTGTAAGTACCTC
>JBDRDZ010000067.1:0-11298 GCA_043820165.1 Patescibacteria group bacterium | reverse complement strand
ATTCTCTTCGATATCGACGGCTCAGTTCTGCCGCAAGGTGACAAGATGAACCCCAAGGTGGCAGAGGTCATGCGCCTGCTGCGCCTCGAGTTTGGCATTAAGCTCGGACCGGCTACCGGCAAGAACTACGAGTACGCTCGCGGTGTCGGTATCGGTGCCGGCTTGCATTGGGACTTTATTGTCGCCGAGACCGGTGCCCAAATCGCTGAGCTGCTCAGTCCTGGTCCGCCACCGCAGTGGCGACGCATCGAACCACCCAACGTCCCGACTGAAGACTTGGCGCTCTTTGCCCAAATCATCGGATTTGATCCGCTCAATGGGCTATTCAGGCTACGTCGCAAGACGACAGAGTTCCGCAACGAGCTCAAGAATGCGGTACTCTCGATGTTCCCGAGAGATCCAGCTAGTCCAGCTACAACTGTGGAGTGGCAGGAACACTTCCAGCAAGTCATCGCAGCGCACGATCTGCGTCTAGTCGTCCACCGCTTCGATGACGGCTGCAACGACATCGTGCCCAAGGGCATCACCAAGTGGCTCGGTGTCGAAGCCATCTGCCAGTTGCTCGACTGCGAGTCAGAAGACATCCTGACCGTTGTCGACTATAGCAACGACCATGAACTTGTTCAGGGTCCAGGCCGGCGCGGTACCACACCGATCGCAGTGCACAACGCTAGCGACGAGATCAAGAAGATCGTCAGCGTCCAGCCGGACTACTACCTCGCCAGTCGCAATGACGGCTTCGGCTTCTGCGAGGGCCTGATCCACTTTGCTCAAGAAGGTCGGCTTCCGGCTGAACTCGAACCGGCGATCCTCAAGATCCTGCCAGATGTTGCTCCGCCCGCAAGCAACGACAATGTCATCTCGATCAAAACCTAGTCACCCTCCCTGCTTTGACTTGCATCATCAATGCGACGACAAGTAGGATTTTTTGTTAATAGACAAAAATAAAAATGCGAGATAGAATCTGCATGCTAACGGGCTGTAGCTCAGTAGGCTAGAGCGCTACGTTCGGGAGTCGAGGCGTAGGGAGGAATGAACTGCTTGATTCCGAGCCGCCGAGACGGGCGAGCCAATGTTCCTAAAAGGAACCGGCGAGCCCTGTAGAAGGCGCTGCGGCGACCTCTACGTCCATTGCTAAATAAATTATCGGGCTGTAGCTCAGTAGGCTAGAGCGCTACGTTCGGGACGTAGAGGTCGCTGGTTCGAGTCCAGTCAGCCCGACCATCCATCTCGCTTAATCCTAGGCGGCTTTTGCTACAAAGAAATTATCCAATATTAATAACCATTTAAAAAAACTACCCTTATGGGGTAGTTTTTGTTTACATCATCAGTTGGATCACTTGGCATTCAATGCGCAGTCAACCGATTAAACCTCACTTCCTAGAAAATATCTTCAACGGCTACTGTCTCGACTGGTTGAGACTGTGGCTGGTCTTGGATTTTTTTGTAAATGATGTACATGCCTCCTAATGAGATCAGACTCAAGCCCATCGTGGCAAAGAGAAAGACCCCAAGAAAAATTTTCATAATGCAGAACGCCCGAGCGACGTATAAAATGGTGATGCCAAGCCTACTTAGCTTGTTCTCCACAGCGTCGAATCCGGCGAGCAAAACTATTCTCTCAGATATACGGTAAGATGTGAAGTTGATAAATTGAAAAACTACCCTTATGGGGTAGTATTTTCTTCTTCATTTATAGCCGCCGGACTCGACGGCAAAGCATGATACTGAATTGATGGCGGTAAATCTTCTTCTTCGACCAACACCGCCTCAACAACTTCTTCCTCCGGAACATATTGTGCTTTAATCCCGAACTCTTTAAAAATATAGGCCAGGCCACCAATTGTGACCAAACCCAAGCCGATCACTACAAAGAAAAATATACCAATTAAATATTTCATGATATCTAAAATTTACGGGCGATATAAAGAGTGGCGATGCCGAGTGTCATCGGTCTGATTTCAACCGCATCAAATCCGGCATCTTTAACCATTTTCCCAAACTCGATGCCGTATGGAAAGGTTTCGATGCTTTGGTTTAAATATTCGTATGGAGCTTTCTCCCCAGAAATCAGCTTACCAATTATCGGTACTATTTTCTGCAAGTAGAAAAAATGTAACTTTCGGACAAGTTTGGCCGGTGGTAATGAAAACTCCAAAATCAATACTCGACCGTGCGCTCTGAGCACTCGCCGCATCTCTTTCAAGGATTTTTCAACATCAGTAACGTTGCGGATACCAAAAGAAATGGTAACGGCATCGAAACTTTCATCCAAAAATGGCATCTCGAGCACACTACCATGAACTAGAGTGACGTCATGTTGTCGATTTTTTGCTTCGATTTTCTCTTTAGCGACTTTGAGCATGCCTTCGGAAATATCAAGCCCAACAACCGAATCGATGTGCTGATTATTAATGAGTTTGAGAGCTACGTCGCCAGTACCAGTCGCCACGTCGAGCACTCGAAGTCCTCGGCGGTCTGGCAGGGCCTTGAGCATTCGCCGGCGCCAAAAGCCATCAATACCAAAGGAGAGGATCCGGTTATTCAGATCATATTTTGTGGCAATCTTATCAAATAATTGCGAGATGTTTTGGCGCGATGGAGAATTCATGTTTCTACTATAGCGTACTTTGAAAAATAGACAATATTGAAAAGCTATGATATTTTCAAAATACATGAAAAAGACAACTAATTTCGTAAATTGTTCATCATCATCTTCAGCCTAAGCTGAGGGTTGATGTTGAATTTCTAGTTCATCCAGCCCTCGGCAGAGGGCGTTTTTGTTTGTAGCGCGTGGATGAGTAGGAGATCGTCGATTCGCTGCAAATAAACGCAGCGAGGAGAAGAAAATGGCTCATTTTAAGAAATGCGAAGCGTGTGCCGAGCGTGGATTTGATCGTCGGCTGCTCGTGTCTGACGTCGAGAATCGCATCGTTTGCGTGGCCGACTTGGCCGGTGCCCTTTCCTGCATTCGCGAGGGTGCAAACCTTGGATTAATTATTTCGACTGAAGTTCCTAAACTCCTGGTTCAGCTTGATCGTATGATCTTGCCCAGCCGGCTCGATTATCGCGGCGGCCAAGGCGCCTGCGGGCATCCGGTCACCTTCGTCCGAGGGCCGATGGATGCCATCGCCGCCATCTGCCGGCTCGCTCCCAGGCACCCGATCGACGAGTGTTAGTGACTGGCCTGCCAAGCCAAGACTTGACGAGGACGCTCCAATAAAATAGAGTGAGCCCACACTCGTTCCTGGAGGGAATCATGCAGCGTACCAAACACCTGCTCATCGCCAGCACACTGCTGTTTGTGAGCATGGGCGTCCCACTGATCATCTGGAGTAGCATCTCGCACTTCGTGAATCCGTATTGGCTGTACCAGCCGATCGGCGAGATACCGATCCAGACAGCAGTGTGGACCGTGATCATGGCCGTGTGGGCCTTCGCGCCTTTGGGGCCGGCCTACCACCACATGTGTCGCTCGCTCCAAGACGACTACCAGATGCCGCGTCTGCGCCTCGCCTTAGCCCACTCGGCCGCCGCCGGCAGTGCCTACCTGGCCGCGCTCGGCCTCCTCGCGGTCGCGCATCCGGCTCTCTACTGGGCCAACCAGCACCTGACGTTCTAGCGTCACCACTCCCCCGTTCCGAACCGATCAACTCGGCCGGACGGGGTGTTTTCTTTTTTTTAACAGAAGCCGCCCCTGACGGGGCGGCTTCTTCCTTTGAAAATAACCGTTGAGTTGACCGGCAAAATTCCTTTGATAGCTACTTGTTCAAGAAAATCTGCGCGATACTTTGCTCGGTCGCCTGCGGCTGCGCTTGAACCCGTTTATAAACGATCAAGGCACTGCCTGAAGTGATTAAACTCATCACAATTACGCCAAAGAGGAAAATCCCAAAAGCGATTTTCATAATTAATGAACACCCGGGCGATGTATGAGGTGACGAAGCCAAACGGCCGTTTCCAAACGCCACTGCATCGAGTCTGGGGTCAAAGACATTTTCTCAAAAATCAAACTAATTGAAAAGAGGTCTCATGGCTACAAGTTGTGCATACCTGGTCGAAACAAAAACCCACCTCTTGTAAGGTGATCTTTTGGAGCGGCACCTACCGAGAAGTGGGGGGTGTTTTAATTGCCATGGCCATGGCACGCCGGAACCTCACCTCGAAGATCGAAGGTCAGGAATGGCAGATCGTCGAGCTTGTCGTCGAGTAGCTCAAAACAAACTCAACCTGCTGCCGTCCTCTCTCCCAGAGGCGGCTTTTTTGATATCACAAAACCCCGACATGGCGAGATGAGCTCGTACGAGTCGGGGCATTGATCGAGAAGTGAGGAGGGGGTTCTTTCATTACTCTGGACAAAAACGCTAATTCATGCTACTATTTCGTCACAAAAGCTTAAGTATATGCGAGTGTATAAAATTAGATGAACTGCTAGGAAGATGTTGAGCACCGACGAAGCGTACTAGAAATGTACGGTGAGGAGGAGCGGAAACAGCTGACACCGCAGATCGCTAATTTTATAACGAGCATCAGACGCGGGTATAGTATAATGGCTAATTATGCTAGCCTTCCAAGCTAGAGATGCGGGTTCGATTCCCGCTACCCGCTCCATGAAATGATCTCAGCGAAAGCTGGGATTTTTTCATTGAAGTTGGCAGGGAATCGAAATTGCCATTCCCGCCTGCCCCGTAGTGAACCGAAGGTTCTACTACTGGGGCTACCCGCTCCATGAAGAAACATTCCGAAAGGTGTGTTTTTTCTATTGCGACGTCTTGACAAAACCCCTATTTTCAAGCAGTATACCCACACATGAAAGACACCAACGTCGAACTTCTAGCCCCAGCTGGATCTTATGAATCACTCATGACCGCTATTAACGCTGGTTGTGATGCGGTTTATTTTGGCGTTGATGGCTTTAACATGCGACAGAATAATTCAGCCAAGTTTTCGCTGGATGATTTAAAGAAGATTGCCGAGATTTGTCATGAGAATAAAATCAGATGCTACCTAGCACTCAATACACTTGTTTACGACAAAGATATTGAGAAGATGAAGGCGGCAATTGATGCCGTTAAAGAAGCCGGCGTTGATGCGATCATCACTTTTGATATGAGCGCGCTTGTGTACGCTCGTGAAATCGGCGTTGAGGTGCATATTTCAACGCAGCATTCAATCTCGAACATCGAGGCAGTCAAGTTTTTTGCGCAGTGGGCCGATCGGATGGTGCTCGCTCGTGAACTTTCGATTGAGGATGTGAAAAAAATTGTTGATGAGATCAAAGAACAAGATATTCGCGGTCCGAAAGGTAGTCTGATCGAAATTGAAATCTTCATCCACGGTGCAATGTGTGTTTCTGTGTCCGGAAGATGTGGTATGAGCCTGTACATGAACAAAACATCAGCTAATTGTGGCGAGTGTACCCAACCTTGCCGTCGCCCTTACCAAATTATTGATCAACAAACTAATAAAGCTCTGGTCATTGATAATGAATTTGTCATGAGCCCGGAAGATTTGTGTACCATCGGACTTTTGGATGAAATCATCGCTACTGGTGTTGTCTCGCTCAAAGTCGAAGGCCGTGGCCGGACGCCGGAATATGTCGATATGGTGATTAGAACTTATCGAGAGGCGATTAAAGCCATCAAAAACGACACTTACACGCCCGAGAAGATCAAGCAGTGGAACATGGATCTCGGCACAGTCTTTAATAAGGGCCTGAGTGATGGTTTTTACCGTGGCAAACCATGGGGCTACTGGAGTGGCGTCTCTGGCAACAAAGCAAAACAAACAAAAGAGCTGGTCGGTACGGTTAAAAAGTACTATCCAAACATCTCTGTAGCTGAAATCGAGGTCCATGCCAGCGATATCAAAGAAGATGATCAATGTATTTTCATCGGCAAGACCACCGGATTGCTACGTACCAAACCTCAAGGCATGATGATCGATGAACAACCAGTCGATTACGCCAAACAGGGCGACATGATCACTTTCAAAGTGCCTGATCGAGTCCGCGGCGGCGACAAGCTTTACAAAATTATTCCCAACAAATAAAAAACCACCGACCAGTTCGGTGGTTTTCTTATGACATCTGATTTTTCAATTTCTGATAAACAAAAGCGGCTTGCAAAGCTCGTAAGCTCAAAATCGACATTAACACTGTCAAAAGAAAGTTCACGCCACCGCCGCTATCCATTAAGATATTCAAAATAGTCGAGATGAAGGCGATCATCGAAAGAACGAAAAGCACTACAGCTGCAATGCAGCTCTTGAATCGAGCAGTCAGAAAAGCAAACAAGGCAAACAAGCCAGCGTCAATAATGGCCAACCATCCAAAAAGAAAAACTCCAACGATGGCCTGAAAAGCAGCAAGTACATAAAAGCCGTTGGTTGCCACTTTGATAACAAAAGCTGCCTGCTCGCGCGAGTCGATCTTGCCTAGCCAAAATTTTTTCATACGAGCCCGTCTTTGAGCTTTTCTCATTTGCTCATCGACGTCTAAGTCAGTCATGTCTGGTTGCATACTCATAAATTATTTTTCAAACCCTGTTTTAGTCGCGGCAGTCCAGGCTACTGCGAGTGCATCGGCCGCGTCGTCTGGTCTTGGGATCTCCTTGAACCCAAAAATCGTCTTGACCATCTCCTGAATCTGATGTTTATCAGCTCGTCCATAACCAGTCAAAGCCATTTTAACTTCAGTTGGTTTGACTTCAACGACTTTGATACCTTTTTTTGCTGCCATCATCATGATCACACCACGGACTTCAGCGACCTTGAGTGCCGTGGTCGTACTCTGAACAAAAAATAGCTCCTCAATACCAACAAGATCTGGTTTGTGAGCCTCCAGAAGCCTCTCATAGTCCTCTGCAATCTCTTTAAGACGATCAGGATGATCTAGCCCAGCCGTTGTTGTAATCACACCGTGTGTCACACAATCCCAATCATGGCCGTTGGCCGTAATGACACCAAAACCACACCGGCCGTAGCCCGGGTCAATGCCGAGGATGCAATTATGCGGCATTCGTATAGACATTAGTCACATCATCATCTTCGTCGAGCGCGTCCAAAATAGAAAATAGTTTCTCCTCATCGCTCTCGGAAAGTGTTAAATCATCTTTAGCAATATATTCAATCCCAGCACTGCTAGTTTCAAGTTCAGCTGCACCGATTGCCTCGGTAATTTTTTTCAGTTCATTAATACTGGAGGTGATAGTTAAACCATCATCATCAAAACTAATATCTTCAGCGCCCGCCTCGATTAGTTCGAGCTCAAGCGCGTCGCGATCATCAATTGAACCGGCATCGTCAACCCGCACTACTCCTTTTTGCTCAAACATCCACAAAACCTTGGCACCAAAATTTGCGCCGCTCCGATTGCAAATGGTTTTGACATTGCCGAGCGTTCGATTGGTGTTATCAGTTAAAGTTTCGATTAATATCGCCGACCCTCCAGGGCCCATACACTCGTAAACCGCCTCAGTCATCACCTCACCATCGCCACCGCCGCCACCACGACTGATAGCTCGCTCAATATTCTCCTTTGGCATGTTGGCTTTTTTGGCCTTATCAACCAAGAGGCGCAAGCCAAAGTTCATTGATAAATCAGCTCCGCCTTCCTTAGCGGCTACTGTGATTTGTTTGGCAAGTTTGCTAAAAATCTTGCCACGTTTGGCGTCAGCGGCGCCTTTTTTATGCTTGATTGAGGCCCATTTGCTGTGTCCTGACATATAAACTTATTAGCTGGTTAGCTCTTTAGCTTATTAGCTACAAGATATCGAAAACTTACCACAAATTAACGATTTATCAAAATAAAACAGAGGCCTTACAGCCTCTGTTTTTAAAAAATTTATTCGTTGTCTCCAGCTGTATCTTCAACAGCCTCCGTACCTATGCCGGGTCCTGACTCTTCGATATCTTGATCAAGCTCACTGGCCTGAACGAGATCTTCTTCCTCGCCTTCTTCTTCATCACTGTCTTCTGTTGCCACCAGGACATTGTCACCGAATCCGGTTCCAGCAGGAATCAGCCGACCGATGATCACGTTTTCTTTTAGTCCAGCTAGATTATCAACCTTACCAGTAACAGCGGCGTTGATAAGCACTCTAGCTGTTTCCTGAAAGGAAGCTGCTGAAAGCCATGACTCAGTTGAAAGTGATACCTTTGTAATTCCCAGGAACAACTCATCATATTCGGATGGCTTACCTTTATCCGCACTAATTCGATCTAGTTCTTTGTGCAAAGTAGCTTTTTCTACTACCTCACCCGGTAAGAAATCAGAATCTCCTGGACCAGTAATGCGCACTCGACTAAACATCTGACGAACAATAATTTCGATATGTTTATTATTGAGTTTCTGACCTTGGGAAGCATAAATATGCTGAATTTCCTTGGACAGATACTTCTGAACCGCATCACGACCCTTGTACTTATAGAGAGCTTGCAAATCAAGGTGGCCTTCGGTCAAAACATCTCCAGCCAGAACCTCGTCGCCATCATTGATATAAAGCGTGTATCCTTGAGGGATGACATATTCACGTACTTTTTCAGCATCATGAACAATGGTGACAGTTGTTTTTGTTGTCATGATTGTACCAGAAACTTCGGAAAGTACTTTTTCGCCATCCTTTTGTTCGCCCAATACATCACCAGGTTTGACTGAGTCACCATCTTTAACATTGATCGTTGCACCGCGACCCAAAGATATGGTTAATTCCTCAGGTGCAGAATACTTTACGCGCACAATCTTCTGGCCTGGTCGCGTATCAGTAATTTGTTTTCCAGTCCCAACCTGAACGATTGAACGCTCAACCTGTTCCACAGCTGCTTTTCCTGAAACCTCGGTCATGATGGCCTTTCGTTTTGGAATACGCGCCTCAAAGAGTTCTTCAACACGTGGCAAACCTTGAGTGATGTCTTTTCCGGCAACACCTCCAGTGTGGAAGGTACGCATGGTTAGCTGTGTACCAGGCTCACCAATTGATTGCGCGGCAATAATACCAACCGCTGTACCAAGTGCAACCAATTTATTATATGCCAAATCGTAACCATAACATTTTTGACAAACACCGCCCTTATCTCTACAGGTCATCACTGAGCGGACGTGGGCTTCTTCCAAATCTTTTTTCGCTTTCTTCAACTGACGGATATGTTCTTCTGTTATCAACTCCCCAGCTTCAACAATCGTACGACTGCCTCCAGGCATTTTAATTGGCGACAGTGTGAACCGGCCGAGAATACGAATAAGCAACGGCTCACCAATTTCATCTGATTCTTCCTTTGTTAAGAGCACCCCTTTATCATCTTGACAGTCTTCGTCGCGGACAACTACATCTTGAGCCACATCAACCAAACGACGAGTCAAATATCCAGCGTTAGCCGTACGCAACGCCGTGTCAGACAAACCTTTTCGCGTACCATGTGAAGAGATAAAGAACTCGAGCACGTCAACACCTTCTTTAAATGATGATTTAACCGGCAGCTCGATAATGTCACCAGACGGCGAAGCTTTCATACCGATCATTCCGATCATCTGTGTCAACTGACCCCAAGCACCACGAGCGCCCGATTCAATCATTGTGAAAGCTGAGCTAGCTTTTGGTAGAGAATTTTGAGATAACTCCGCAATGGTATCTTTTACCTCAGTCCAAATCTTAACAATCTGAGTATGTCGCTCACTCTGAGTAAGTAAGCCCTGTTCATAGTAATCGTTAACCTCTTGAACACGTCGATCACCATCGGCGACAATGCCTTTTTTCTCTTTGATATCAGGTAGCTCACTCATGCCCCAGGAATAACCGGCCATGGTGGCGTACTTGAAACCAAGATCCTTAATATCGTCTAGCAAAGTAGCTGTAAATTCCTGACCGTAATATTCCAATACATCTTTTACAACACTGGCAATTTGTTTTTTGCCCATGACGTCATTAATAAAGCCGATCTTTTCTGGAAATAGATCGTTAACAATGAGTCGACCAACTGTTGTTATTAATAGTTCGCCGTTTCTTTGAACACGAATCCACTCCTGCAGTTTGATGACATTAGTTTCCGCAGCATAAATTGCTACTTCCGGCGAAACGAATGACTTTAATGTTTTTTCATCAGGTTCGCTATTAACCATTGTCAAATAATATGACGCCCATGCCATGTCCTTACCCGGTGTCGTTACTGGACCACCATGTGATGGCTTCAACAGGTTTCGAATTGAAAGCATGATCTCCGAAGCCTCACGTCGTGCTTCGGTAGTCAAAGGCACGTGAACAGCCATTTGGTCGCCGTCAAAGTCAGCGTTATAAGCGTCACAAACCAACGGGTGAACCTGAATAGCTTTTCCCTCGATAAGGATTGGTCGGAAAGCCTGAATACCAAGTCGATGCAGCGTTGGTGCACGGTTTAGCAAGACGAAAGCGTCCGAAGTTACTTCCTCGAGAATGTCCCAAACCTCTGGTCGATCTGCTTCAATAAAACGATTAGCCGACCGGATGTTATGGACGTATTCACGATTAATCAGCTTTGAGATAACAAACGGTTTGAAAAGCTCAAGAGCCATCTTTTTTGGAATACCACATTGTTCAATTTTCAAATGAGGTCCAACAACAATAACTGAACGTCCGGAATAGTCGATTCGTTTACCAAGCAGGTTCTGACGGAAGCGTCCTTGCTTACCCTTCAAAATATCAGCCAACGATTTGAGTTGTCGCTTCTTACCGGTTGCTGCAATCACTGTTTTAGAAGAACGAGCTGAGTTATCGATCAGAGCATCGACAGCTTCTTGAAGCATTCTTTTTTCATTTCGCGTAATAACTTCTGGCGCGTTCAAATTATAGAGTCGATTTAGTCGGTTATTGCGGTTGATGACGCGACGATACAAGTCGTTCAAATCGCTAGTCGCAAAGCGTCCGCCGTCAAGCGGTACCATTGGACGCAAATCAGCCGGGATGACTGGTACAGCCCGCATAATCATCCAGTTTGGTTCAATATTGTTCTTTTGAAGACTATGAAGCAATTTCAAACGTCGGACAATACGATCATATTTTGTTTTTGATCGAGTTGTAACAAGCTCTTCTTCGAGTTTAACGATTGTCTCATCGACGTTGACACGTTCTAGCAGTTTCAAAAGTGCTTCAGCACCAATGCCGGCATCGAAAATGTGTCCAAATTTAATTGACCAATCATGATAGACAGTTTCTGGAATGATCTTCATTGGCTGCATTTCTTTCAAGTCGCGATCAACTGAAAGATAGTCTTCCTCGAGCTCCTCTAGTTTCTTTTGAGTAATCTCTTCGATACGTTCAGTTTCTTTTT
>JBDRDZ010000066.1:0-5774 GCA_043820165.1 Patescibacteria group bacterium | reverse complement strand
GAAGCGTACCGCAACTTTCAACGGCGCTTCGATAATGAAGTCGAAGAAATAGATGAAAACATTGATTTTGGCCACGCGTGTTGACAGCCAACGACCAGCACGCACAATCGGCAGCATGAAAATATCAAAAATCGGACCAATGATACCCTTTCGAACATCAGATAGAACAATATCTTTGACTGTTGATCTGATTCTAATGCCAAAGAACGTCACCAACGAAAGGAAGAACAAAAACAGCGTAATAGAAAGCCAATTAAAGCCGATCCTGGTCAACAAGACACCGATCGCTCCGTAAGTGAAAAGAAATATCATTGAATAGACCACGGCAAAAACTTTTGACCAAGTGCCAAAAATCTCTCGCTTCATTCTGATGTTTAAATAATCATGGTCAGCTCCGACAGCCAGCGCTCGCACCGCTCCATGATAGTCAACAACGTTACGCTTTTCCGGAATGCTTGTTGTTAGACTTAGAAATGCTAAGAAGAGCGGGTGGAAAAAAATATTAATAAACAACGGTGTGAGATGGGTCTCCTTAACTATAAAAAAGTCATAAGGCACCTCGATTATCAACGCTAAGAGCATTTTGGTGAGAAAGAGAAAAATAACCGCTCGAATAGCCGTACGTCGAATTCTAATTCGGAATATTTTTGTTCGCTTTTTAAGCGCTTTAGTAACTTCGCGGTCAAGCACTTCTGGCTCATTGAGCCAATTTGGCAATTGATCAGGGTTTTCTGCAATCGCGTCTCGAACAACATGAAAAACACCGGCTTTTCTGCGCAGTAAAAGACCCAACTTATTGGTCACCGGATGGTTGATTTGACTATCAACCGTACGGATAATCGCATCAACATTTTCTGCAACTTCTTTTACTCTTTCAGCAGTAGAGGCACCGGGCCAGTCTGGATAATAAAGCGTTAGGACTCGAAATCTGAGTGTTGCTAAGTTTGACTTTAAGATAGTCTGATGAATAGCGATGTAAATTTTAAGATCACGCTCTTCTTCAGAAATAATAATTTTTGGGTCCCAATAAATTCGCTCACGCATTTCCTCGTACATGTAGCTGACCAAGGCCTCGTCACCAACCGGTGGCGCAATTGCGTATTCGATCTCAGTTGATAAAACGTCTAGAATCCAGGTAAATAAATAATCACGGTCATGGCCTATTTCGTCAGCTGCCCGTAATAGTGGCTCGTATTTATTAATAATTGGCGTTAGTACGCTAACAAAGCGTGTTGGCACTTCCTTATTTGGCAAATATCTGGCCCAAACCAATTCTTGTAAAAGATTCGCAGCCATCTTCTCCAGCGGCATATCTGAACCCATGAAGCGCTTGAGCATACGCAAAATCGCATTGCGTCGCAACAAATGTTCTTCCTGATAATCAATTGTTCGCCTCAACTTCTCGTAAACTGTAGCTGCCGTACTAGCCGGCCCACTAACCTCTATTACTTCCTCTCCAGCACCAGCCGAAATACCGGATGGCGCCTTCAAAGCTGAAGCGAGTCTAAGTAATTTGTCTGACATAATTTAAAAGAAGGTTCGTTCCTCTGAGTCACGAATCAATTCAAATGCTTCCTCGGCAGTATCGACGACAGTGAACAGCCCCATATCTTTTTGATTAATTGCATCGAACTTACCATAAACCGTTTCTTCAACCCAACTCATCAGACCTCCCCAATATTCTTTGCCAACCAAGACGATTGGCACCTTTTCTGACTTACCAGTTTGAACCAGAGTTAAAATCTCAAAAAATTCATCCATGGTGCCAAAGCCGCCCGGAAAATAGACATAAGCTTGGGCTGAAGCAGCTAAAATTACTTTTCGCGTAAAAAAGTAATGAAAGGCGCGATCACGATTAACGTATGGGTTAACCCTCTGTTCGTGTGGCAACTGAATATTTAGACCAACTGAAATACCGCCAGTGTCAAAAGCTCCTTTATTGGCACCCTCCATGATTCCCGGACCGCCACCAGTAACCACGATGAAATCATTCTCTGAGAGAAGTCGGCCAAGTTTTTCCGCCTCTTGATACCATTTATTTGTGGCTGGCAATCTCGCTGAACCAAAAATTGTGACTTCCCTTTGTAGTGATGACAAAAACTGGAATCCTTCGACAAACTCAGCCATGATTCTAAAAATCCGCCAAGTAATGTCAGACATCTTCGGTACGTTACCTGCCTCAATTGTTACCGCTCTTTCTTCGGGCGCCAAAGGTATTCGACAACTAGCTCCGTCAGTCACCTCTTTAGCCTTATTTTTATTTGTGCCTAAAGTTACCATATTTATATTTTCTTTTGCTCCCACTATACCACGTTTCTAGCAGAAAAAACAAACAAAAGACAGGGCGTTTTACCCTGTCTTGATACATCAATTATTGCTTATCTGGTTGCCTTGATCTCGTTTCTATTTTCTGACTCACATGACCGTATCGTTAATACATTGCTACCGCCCCTAACTTCTAGTGTGTATCCAGTAACTGCCGCCGTCCACGTGCCATCCCCGTCAGGACTGATCGGTACCTCACCGATATATCCATCAGTAGCAAGATCAGTCAAATCAACACAATGGGTATCACTGTCAACGTTAGTGTCACACACCGTATTTTGATCATCACAACCAGCAACTGCTGTTCCGATCATATATACTTCGTTTCCAGTTAATGCTTCAATATCAGCTAGGTAATCACCACCGTTATCAATTTGATCAATCTTGGCAGCATGCAGCATGCCAACAATGTCAGCAGCACGACGAGCATCGCGAGCGTCGGCAAATCGAGTGCCTGGGTCCAAAGCGACGTAAACAATCGCTGCTAAAATGGCGATGATGGCAATGACGATCAAAAGCTCGACGAGTGTAAAACCTTTTTGGTCTTTAAGTGATATATTTTTCATATAATTATCGTACTGAGAAAATTTCAGTGGTATTTTCTGACTCGCAAGACCTCATTTTTAGAGTTCCGGCTGCTGTCTTGGTTAAGGTATAGCCAGTGTATCCAGCGTTCCAAGCAACGTCTCCCGCCGGGCTAATAGGAACTTCTCCAATATAGCCTTCCGTTGCCAATCCAGCAATGTTCACACAGCTAGTATCGGCAGTTACGTTGGTATCACAATTGGCATTATCATCATCGCAGCCAGTAGTAGCGGTACCGATCATATAAACCGCGTCTGCAGTCAAAGCATTAATTGTAGTCAAATAATCACCACCGTTATCGATCTGATCAATCTTAGCGCCATGAAGCACACCAACAATATCTGCAGCACGACGAGCATCGCGAGCGTCGGCAAATCGAGTGCCTGGGTCCAAAGCGACGTAAACAATCGCTGCCAAAATGGCGATGATGGCAATGACGATCAAAAGCTCGACGAGCGTAAAACCTTTTTGATCTTTAAGTGATAAATTATTCATATTCCTTTATAGAAAATTGTGATTTTTTTGATAGTTTCTTAAGTGTGCTGATCGAATTGCTGCGCCAATGGCGGCGCCGTAGGTGTGAACATCGTTGGCTGAAATATCAGGTATTTTAATTACCTCACCGATAGGATTGATTTTCACTTTATCCTCATTTCTAATGCAGGTCTTGGCAATATTTTTTTGCGCGCCTTCTACTCCGGCAATCAGAACCTGTTTTATAGAGGAGCCGGAATCTCGGAAGTAAGCTAGCGTGTCGTGAATGCCTTTACAAATTTGGGAAATGTCATCAGCTGACAATTCTTTAATTTCACCTTTGTTATTCTCGTTTAGTTTCCTGACGGCCAGTGAACGTGAAAATACACTTGTATATATTTTATCATACAGAATTATGTTAGTCCATCTATGTCCGATATCCACAATCATCATTAAAGCCGCCGGATCGTTCATCTGCACTTGATCAAAGCCGAATGTCTGTGACAAACGAAAGATAGCCAAACTATTAGCTTCAATGGCTCGAAGCGGCATGCGCTCTGAGGCAAAAACTTTTTTTAAGCCATGAATAACATTTTTTTGCACAACATGAACAGTTGTTCTAACGCCTCCGGTCACAGGCAATCCAGGTAAAACCTGAACTATGGCATCCTGAAAAGGAATGGGGATATTTTTTTGAGCCTCTTTTCTTGCCTTAGTAATTAAGTCCTCTCGTCTTCTCTCTTTTTCCATTACGAAGCTGGTGGAAAAAACGCGTGATTCAGGAATCAATAAAGTTGCGCTCTCGGAAAGTTCCTCAAGGCCGGACTTCAAAATTAATTTGTTTAGTAATTTTTTTAACGTATCAGGTTTACGAACAATATCATCCTCAACTAACCCGTGCGGGAGTACGAGCTCATAAAGTCCCTTTGGAATATTGTCGTGGCCGACCCAAGCGATACGGACATGATGGTCAGAAACGTCGATACCGATGCCTGATGAAAATATAGCCATATTAAAAATTTTCTACCCAGTCTGTTAAATCAATCCCTCTGGCGTTACCGGCGATGTTTGACTGAATGGTGATGTCAGCACTAAAATCGCGTGTGAAATCATTTACCGTGGCTTCAATAGACGCTGTTCGAGTACCTCCAGAGCCGCTGACTGCAATATTGCAGTTGCCGTCGCCAAAAGCGATACTTCCACCAGTATAACTCGTGTCGCGTTTTACGCGCCAGTAAGCTTCCTCGGCACAACCGTCAGAAATCTGCATTAGGCGATGCGATTGTTCAGCATCAAAATCAATCACCAGCTCATTAATGGAAAGTTTTGTAAGAATAAGTGCGATACCAAGAATTGTACCAACAACAACAATAACGACCATTAGAGAGGCTACGCCATTTTGATTTTTTATATCTGGAAGTTTCATATTAGTCAGATCGTTCGCGAATGACTACAGAGGTTTGCCGAGTTGAAGAAACATCGTAAATTTTACCAGCATCGGCTTTGATATATTCTATCGTCATCGAAATCCGGATGTTTTTTGTGCGATTCGATCGACTGAAATCTGTAAACACAAGATTGGTGACAACAACATCATCTGATGTTAATTCCAACGCGCTCGCCGAACCATATTTGAGACGCAACGCTCCACTTGAAACATCAAAAACGGTGGGGTCGAGCGCAAGGCTATCATTTGCAATTGATAAAACTCCTGGATGTGAACCAAAAGTCGATGAGCCTGTATTGACATCATCAGCGGCTCGAATTTCACGAACCATCCGCTCCATAGCAAATCTAATATTTTGATCTACCTCGAGTTGAATGCGCGCCCGTTGTGATGTCTGCACAATTTCTAAGGCAAAGAAAACCACTGAAACCAGAAAAACGGCAATGATGGAAACATAAATCATCGTCTCCACTAACGTAAAGCCATTTTTTTGCTGCCATCGCTGCATATCAATCTTTATATGTAATCGTCACGTCGTCTAGCACTGGCGTGACACCGTTATCGCTTGTTGTTAGAGTCAATCGATATTGACAGTATTGCCCTGTTTGAGCACTAATGTTTGTACCGAATGGATCAGTAAACTCAGAAGAAAACGTTGACCAGGAAGCGTCTGGAATTGCCGTATTACCGGTACGCACCGCAATGGTGATATCCGTATTCGCCGGCAAAGCTTCCACCCAATAAAGGCTTTGCCAAGCAGTGGCCGTGCCATCGCTATTAAAAATCGACGATAAAAATGTGCCGCTTGAGTAATAACCGCTTCCACCCCCGCCACCTTGAAGATGTAAAAAGAGTCCATTATCACCAACAATCCAGCCGTCATTTTCTGTTACTAAATCAACGTCATTAAGATTTTATTTTGTTACATCGTTATATTCTAACA
>JBDRDZ010000065.1:0-3931 GCA_043820165.1 Patescibacteria group bacterium | reverse complement strand
GACGCTGCGCACGATAGCCTTAAACACGAGCTTTACACGCTTGAACAAGAATATCCAGATTTGATCACATCCGACTCGCCAACTCAACGTGTCGGCGGTCAGGCTTTGGATAAATACATGAAGACAAAACATCGATCTCGGATGCTTTCGATGGAGGACGTTTTCACACAAGATGAATTTCACTCATGGGTAGAACGTCTGGTTAAGGTCGGTGGAAAAAAAGTTGAAAGTTTTTATTGCATGACCAAGATCGACGGCCTGGCGATATCTTTAACTTATAAAGATGGTTTGCTAGATGTTGCTGCAACTCGTGGAGACGGCAAAATCGGTGAGAACGTGACGCAAAACATTAAAACGATTGACGCGATCCCGCTTCGCTTAAGGCAGCCAACAGACGCTGAGCTGAAAAAGTTGGATCTACCAAAGTCCGTCATAGAATTTGTTAAGACCCCAAAGGGTCAGATCGATATTCGCGGCGAAGTCTTCATGAATAAAAAAGACTTCGAGAAGATGAATCTAGCTCGAAAAAAAGCCGGCAAACCAGAATTTGCTAATCCACGCAATATCTCGGCCGGATCGGTTCGTCAGCTAGATCCAAAAATTACAGCTTCACGACCGCTTGATTTTCGTGCTTGGCAAATGGAAGATATCGGGCAAAAAACACAGACGGCCAGTATTGAAATTTTGAAGCTTCTAGGTTTTAAGCCGGCTGAAGGAACTCGTATTCCATCAGAAATGGATGTTGCCAAGTATTTATCAGAACTAAAAAATAATCGTGAAAAAATTCCGTATTGGATCGATGGCGTTGTGGTGAGAGTCAATCATCACCAGTATTTTGAGGATCTCGGGGTCATTGGTAAAACTCCTCGTGGACTCGTTGCTTGGAAGTTTCCACCAGAGGAAGCAACGACTCGCGTACTCGAAGTTAATTGGTTTGTTGGTCGCACTGGTAAATTGACTCCGGTAGCAGTCGTGGAACCAACTTTCATTGCCGGTACAACTGTTCAAAACGCTACATTACACAATCCTGATGAGATCAAACGCCTCGGTGTCAAGATCGGCGACACTGTGATTTTGACTAAAGCCGGCGACATTATTCCTAAGATTACTCGAGTACTTAAAGAACTGCGCACCGGAAAGGAAAAATCAATCAAAGTTCCGACTAAATGTCCTGTCTGTGGGTCAGTGATTGAACATAAAGCCAACCAAGTTGATTATTTCTGTTTGAATAAAGGTTGTTTTTCAATGGAGCGCGAACGTATTTTGCACGCAGCTCGCGCTTTCGGCGTCGATGGTTTGGGTGGTAAGACAGTTGAACGTTTTATTAATGAAGGTTTGCTAACATCACCGGTCGATCTTTTTCGGCTCAAACCTGAGGACATCAAAGACTTGGAAGGTTTTGGCGAAGTCTCAGCAAAAAAATTAGTTACTGAACTTCAGGCGCAAAAAGAAATCGAACTTTCCAGGTTTATTACTGGATTAGGGATATCAAACGTTGGAGTAGAAACAGCAATCGCTCTAGCTGATCATTTTGGATCAATTGAGAAAATCGCCAAAGTTGGTGTAGATGATCTTCTGAGTGTTCAAGACATCGGTGAAGTTGTGGCTAAATCAATCGTCGATTACTTCTTACTAGAATCAACTAAGAAACTTCTTGAAGATTATGAAGATGTCGGTATCATTATCAAATCACCAAAAAAGAAGGGCACTAAACTAGCTGGCAAGACGTTTGTACTAACTGGATCGTTAGAAACTATGTCTCGGGATGATGCTAAATCCAAGATTCGAGCTCAGGGTGGTGAAGTCTCGGGATCAGTTAGTAAAAAGACTGATTTCGTTATTGCTGGTGAAAAATCAGGATCAAAATATCAAAAAGCACAAAAGCTCGGGGTCAAAATCTTGTCTGAGAAAGAATTTTTAGGTATGTTGTAGGCCTATGCCAAATATTGAATTTAACGTCGATACAATCGCCAAGTTAGCCATGCTTAATCTTAGTGATGAAGAGCGGGCCATGCTTTCAGAGCAACTACCGTCAATAGTTGCGTATATTAGCAAACTGCACGAAGTTGATACTTCGGGAGTTGTAGCTAAGGCATATTTAACGGAGCAGATTAATGTTTTTCGTGAAGATGAGCTTGTTGAATGTGATATCGATACTCGAAAACGTTGCGTTGATGCTTTTCCTAAGAAAACCGGCGAGGCTTTAGAAGTGCCGGGTGTTTTTGAATAATTATGAAAACAGTCATTGAAATTCGGGACGCCATCCGCGATGGCAGTTTGAAATCAGAAGATATCGTTCGCGAGTGCTTAGATAAAATCAAAGGAGAAGATAAAAAAATCGGGGCCTTTCTCGAGATTTTTGATGAAGAAGCACTGGCATCAGCGAGGCGGATTGACGAGATGAAAGCGGCTGGCGAGGAGTTGCCTCGTTTAGCTGGAGTGCCAATCGCCATTAAAGATAATATTCTCATTAAAGGGCATACAGTTAGTGCTGGGTCGAAAATGTTAGAAAAGCATGTTGCGACCTATGACGCTACAGTAATCGAGCGCTTGCGAGCCGCTGGAGCGATTTTTATTGGCCGTACTAATTGCGATGAGTTCGCCATGGGATCATCGACAGAAAATTCGTTTTGGCAAAAGACTAGAAATCCAGTTGATACCACAAAAGTGCCAGGCGGTTCATCTGGCGGTTCAGCTGCGGCTGTAGCGGCTGGTTTTGTACCTGTAGCACTCGGTTCGGATACAGGTGGCTCGATTCGTCAGCCAGCTTCGCTTTGTGGCGTTACCGGCATGAAACCAACTTATGGCCGAGTTTCTCGCTATGGCTTGATTGCTTTTGCTTCCAGTTTTGATCAGATTGGTCCGATTGCGCGTACCGTTGAAGATTGTGCGTTGATTCTCGAGGTCATCCAGGGCGGTGATGAAAAAGATGCAACATCACTAAACATTGACGATACGACAATCGCTGAACTTATTGAACCATCAGTCCAGGATATAAAGATCGGCGTACCAAAAGAATTTTTTATTGAAGGTATGGACCCGGAGGTAAAAAAACGGGTCGAGGAAGCGATTGATTCATTAAAAAATCATGGCGCCGAGATTGTTGAAATCAGTTTACCGTTAGCAGAATACGCTTTACCGGCTTATTACATCATCTCACCGGCTGAAGCCAGTTCAAACCTAGCTCGCTTTGACGGCATGCGTTACGGCACGCGAGCCCAATCTGATGATTTGCAGGAAAGTTATGTTCAGAATAGAGGTGATGGTTTTGGTAAAGAGGTCAAACGCCGCATTATGCTCGGTACATATATTTTGTCGGCTGGCTATTATGACGCCTACTATAAAAAAGCTCAAGCTGTCCGAACCGCTATCTTTAATGAAATGCAGGAGGCGTTTAAAGAGGTTGATGTTATTATCGGTCCAACTTCACCGTCAGTCGCTTGGAATATGGATGAGAAGTTTGATGATCCGATTACCATGTACCTTTCCGACATCTATACAGTTACGGCCAACATCGCCGGCATCCCAGCAATTTCAATTCCTTGCGGGACAGCCGATGGCCTACCGGTTGGCTTGCAAATTATGGGTAATGTGCAGGATGACGCTAAGGTTTTGCAAGTGGCCGCAGCTTATCAGGCTTTGAATAAGTAATAAAATTCACCATTTCGACCGAACGAAGCCCAGCTCAGCTGGGCGGAGTGAGTGGAGAAATCCTTAGCCAAAAGATCCCTCGACTCGGCCAGCTGAGCTGGCCTCGCTCGGGATGGTGGAGAGATGAGTTATGATTCCTTACTTTGAATGGCAAACAATTCAAATCGGTGAACTGACCCTGTACGTTTGGGGATTTTTTGTAGCTCTTGGTTTTGTTTTGGGCGCCTATGCTGCTGGTTGGAAGGCTAAGAAATCTGGCGGCCAGGCCAAGATTATTTAT
>JBDRDZ010000064.1:0-4693 GCA_043820165.1 Patescibacteria group bacterium | reverse complement strand
TTTCGTCAGAATACTTTTCTTTCCAGATCTTTCTGAACATCCAGCTCAATGGTCGATCTGATTTATCCATAAAAACAACTAAATCAAAACCCTTGTCATGAATCTGCTCAGTGACTTCGATTGCTCGCCTAAGTAAACGCTCACGAAACTCCCCTTCAGGTAAATATTCTTGTTTTTTAACCTCTTCCTGGACTACTTCTTTAAAGCTAGGTTTTCCTGCTCTTCTTTCCATATTTACGACAATAAAAACTCAAAGGCATAATAAACCAAAAACGCGGGCCAGACGATCGCTTTCAAAAGTCCTAGCACGCCGATCCAAAATGATGTTGCCGTGCTGAAGAAATAGATAACAGCGCCGATAAAGCCGAGGCCATAGACGGCTGAGCCGCCGCCTTCACAATGTTTTGCCATATTTTGTGATTAAAAATCTTGGATAAATCATACCATACTGCTATAATAAGCTCATCTAAAACAAAAATTTTATGAAAAATAGGGCAGGAATTTTTTTCGCTGTCATCATGATGATGGGACTAATGGTTTCGTCACCAGCTTTGGCAGCAGAAATACGTGAACCATTAGGTGATAGTGGCAATATCACTATTCAAGAAGGTGAGATTTTAAAAAATCTTTACACCGCCGGCGCTATCGTTTCCATGAACGGGACGATCGAGAAAGGGCTTCATGTTGCTGGCGGCTCAGTGTTAATCAACGGCAGCGTTGGCCAAGATGTTCACGCTGTTGGCGGTACTGTGATCGTACGCGGAAATATCGGTGGAACGTTGCACATTGGAGCTGGTGAAGTGATTGTCGAAGGTGCAATTGGTGATGATCTAATTATTGGCGGCGGGAACGTGTACATCGGCCCATCTGCTACCATTGGCGGCGACCTAATCGTTGGTGCAGGTAACTTAGTTCTCGACGCTCCTGTAGGCGGCAAAGTGCTGCTCGGTGCTGGTGAAGCAACACTAAACAGTGCTATTGCCGGTCCGGTAAAAGCAAATGCTGAACTTTTAACACTGGGAGAAAGTGCACAAATTGGCGGAGATTTAATTTATAAAGCCTACGAAGAAGTAACAATTATCGATGGTGCGGTTGTCAACGGCTTAACAACCTTTGACAAAATTGTCGAGAATAAAGTTGCGCCAAAAGTACAGCCTTTTGTTTTCCCATTCCGCATACTGTTGAAAGTTGCAGTCGTAATTGCATTGGTAAAAATACTTGCCATCATTGCTGCTGGCCTGATCCTTGTTTACCCACTTAAAAAACTGACTACACCAATTTTGAACGAAGGTTTTAAAAATTTCTGGCCAAACTTGGGTGTAGGTATTATTGGACTGGTTATGATTCCGGTTGCCACTTTCATCCTGGCGATTACCATGATCGGACTAGGTTTAGCTGGCATTCTCGGTGGCGCTTATCTGTTAGCCATGGCCTTAGCGGCGATCTTTGCTTCGATCATCTTTGGCAGTTGGTTTATTAAAACGAT
Organism: Patescibacteria group bacterium; assembly: GCA_043820165.1. GTDB lineage: Bacteria > Patescibacteriota > Patescibacteriia > UBA9934 > UBA9934 > JBDRDZ01. Next base: position 3,207 of record JBDRDZ010000064.1, on the reverse strand, counting down.
TACGAAAGGTAAAAAGTATCAGTATCGTTGGCAAGAAGTTGTGGTTGGAACATTATTGCTCGGCGCAATTAACTTTTTACCGATTATCGGCTGGATCACGGTTCTAATTATTGTTTCGATGACCCTGGGTGCGATGATGAAGCTGACGTACACAACTTTGACGACAAAATAGAATATTAAAAAAACCGGCCGTGAAGGCCGGTTTTATTTTTCAGCCAATGTCATTGACAAAATATTTATTTTATGTCATTATATCCGGTTCATCCAAATGGGAGAAACCATGTCAGAACTGACACAAAGCGAAAGACTGATGCTGGCCCGCTGCTTCGAAATCCAAGCCTTGGTGACCCGGAAGGTCTTGGCTGCCGGCCTGGAGTTTAGCACCGTCGGGCCTGATGGCATGTCTGAGCTGAACGATATCGTCGGCTGCGAATCGCATCGCGGTCAGATCACGTTCCGCTGGGGTATCACCAGGGATGAAGATGAAGGTATCAAGATGAGCCTTCAGCTCATCGACATCGATGACGTCGGTGAGACGATCGCTCATTTCATTTTCAGCTTTGACCTGTATGGCTCCGGTGATCAGCCCACGTGGCACGGTATAGCTGATATCCAGCCGATCTCAATCCTGAGTCAACTGCCGATCACCGAGTACCTCGGCCTCGGACCAGATTTGAAGGAGCTCGCGCCTAAGGGCCGAGACGAAGCTCTCTGGATGATCGATCTGATGATCGAGACCATCGGGCAGGTCCCACCGAAGTGATCGTAAACCTGCGGCAATCACGCCGCCACCCCGTACTACTCAAGTGCGGGGTCAAATTTTTATAGTTTCCTCATGATTGAGTACTTGAAATGTTTCTCAATATATGTTATCCTTTGTCCACGAATATGCATTCGGGGGCCTGCCTGCCGGCAGGCAGGTAGCTATAAATGATTATGAGCTCATACATTGTTTATGCTATTGTCAGCAAAGTAGACGGAAGAATTTACGTTGGCCTTTCAAGTCAGTTAAATATTCGCTTACTAGAACACAACTCAGGGTACGTAAAGTCAACCCAAGCTTATAGACCGTGGGCTGTGTTCTACACAGAGGAAGCGAATACAAGATTAGAAGCCAGAAAACGTGAAAAGTATCTCAAATCAGGTTTTGGTAAAGAATTTTTGAAAGCAATTCGAGATAGCATTCGGGGGTAGCTCAGCGGCAGAGCAATTGGCTGTTAACCAATGGGTCGTGGGTTCGAATCCCACCCCCCGAGCCAAGAGGAACGAACACTAGCAATAGCGTTCGTTTTTCTTTTATCCATGCGGTTTTTCGTCGGTTCTAACGCAAGGTATTTCTTTTCGAGTGCTGGATACGCTTCTTTGATCGGAACGAGCCACGGATGAGCTTCGATGCTAAGAATTCGGTCTTTTATCGTTGGGTTCGAACCGAGCGCCATCATAATTTGTTTCTTCGTCTGCAAATCACCAGTCTGGAAGTGAACGCGAGCGTAGGTTGCGAAGTCGAATGTTTGTTCCGTCAGCTCCAACCATTTCTCTGCACGATCTTCCGTTTGATCGAGCTGTGACTTCAATTTTTTGATTTCTGACTTTATCTCGTCGCGCTTTTGCACGTACTCTTCGTCATCTAAAAGGTCACGAAGCCGCATGTCAGTGAGTTTATCGAGTCGACTTTGAGCAGTTTCGATTGCTTTGTGTTGAGTTTCGTATATTGTTGTGCGTTTCTGCACTTCTTTCTCGTGTTCTTTACCAAGTACCTCAAGCGCCCATTCTCTAAATTCAGGCAGAATGGTTATTTGGCCGAGGGCTGTATCCATTTGTTCTTCAAGCTTCTCTTCACGAATACAAGACCGTTGCGAACAATCAACGTCCTGTTTCCGTCGAGTACAACGATAGTAAGTGTAGCTTTTGGTTTTGCCAGTACTTTTTATGAACTTCGTCTTCTTTTCGGCGGTAATCGCGCAACCACACTCGCCGCAACGGATAAATCCAGTAAAAGCAAAGCTATGTGACTTTGGTCGAGCCTTTCCCTTACGACCGAGTAACTTTTGAACTCGGTCAAATTCATCTGCGGTCACCATGGGTTTGTGTTTTCCTTCATACTCAACACCATCGTAGGTGAAGTAGCCCGTGTAAAAGTCATTTGTGAAAATACGATACAGCCCACTTTGTCCAAGTGGTTTGTCTCCAAGCTTTCGTGACTTACGGGTTCGAAAACCCCATTCATTGTTTGCAGTTTCTAAAATCTGAGGAACGGAATATGTTCCTGTAAGCATCAAGTCCCACATCTTGCGTACAAGACCGAAGCGTTCTGAGTCATCTATAATAATTCCCAAACCTTCATAGTTCTTTGTATTCAAATATCCAAGCGGAGCAACACCTGGCCTCCAACCCATGTTGAGCTTTCGCATAGTTCCACGCATGGAGTTCTTGCGTAGATCGATGATGTACTGGTTCGCAACTCCAGACTCCACGCTCAAAATAAGTGCGTTATCGCTTGGAAGATATTCTCGATCGGGAGTTTGTATGGATTCAAGAATGCCTTTCTGCAACAACCATTGGATCTTTCCGCTGTCGACGGGGTTTCGAGAAAGACGGTTGATCTGCCAGCAAAGAATCCCATTCGCTTCACCTTTTTCAATACGTTCCAGCATTTCTTCGAAAATTGGGCGGTTGTTCGGTGCCTTGGCAGACCGAGCTTCCGTAAACACTTTCACAACCTTCAACCCAAGCCGATCAGACAACTCAACAAGACGCTCCTTTTGGTCGTCGATGCTCTGTACCTGCCGTTCTTCACCTTCGGAACTTTTGCGGCAGTACATGAAGTATTTTAGGTTGTTTTTAGGTTTCATAAATGCTGATTTTGGCTAATTTTAGCCTATTACTATTGACAAAACCTACAAGTTTTGTTATATTTACCCGTTCAAACTCGGAATAGGTCCGAGGGAGATCAAGCTATTTGAAAGGAGAAAGGAAATGACACAGCCTACCATGTTCGTGAAAATCGAGAGGTTGGGGCGCGATGACTCCAACTCAGTAGTTGATCTGGAGAAGGTGATCGGCATTCTTGCTGAGACCGCCGGTGCTCTGGTCATCGACGAACTGGTCGATGAGGAGGAGGTCGAGGCCGACTTCGCCTTCGTTATCACAGTCGAGACGGCACTGCGGTTTATCAAGGAGACCGAGCATACGGTCGTGTTCATCGGC
>JBDRDZ010000063.1:0-5570 GCA_043820165.1 Patescibacteria group bacterium | reverse complement strand
TTTTGCCCCTCTTTGTCATTTTCCACACTCTGCTCTATCTAGCTTTAAAAAGGACCTTTTCGAAGCCTGAGTTGAGAAGCTTGAAAAAATAAGTTAAGATCGTCTTGTATGAATCTCCAACCAATTATTGGACTAGAAACCAATGTCCAACTAAAAACAAAAACAAAGATGTTTTGCAGTTGTTCAACATCTGTTGATAACGCGCTGCCAAATACCAACGTTTGCCCGATTTGCCTCGGGCATCCAGGGTCTTTACCAGTCCCCAATGAGCAGGCCATTCGTTGGGCAGTCTTGCTTGGTTTGGCTTTAAATGGACGAATTGCAGAAGCTTCAAAATTTGACCGAAAAAATTATTTTTATCCTGATCTTCCCAAGGGTTACCAAATTTCTCAGTTTGATTTACCAATCATGCAAGAAGGCTCTTTTGGTATAGATGTACCCGGTGAAAAGGATCCGGTCTTTATCAGCTTAGAACGCCTTCACCTGGAAGAAGATGCGGCTAAAAATATTCATGGCGATGACGGTAAGACTTATGTTGACTTTAACCGCGGCGGTACGCCACTCTGCGAGATTGTTACTCGTCCTCATTTCACTTCGGCGATCCAGGCAAAAACCTTCATGCAAGAACTACGACTACTCGTCCGATCTTTAAATATTTCTGACGGCGACATGGAAAAGGGACAGTTGCGATGCGACGTCAATATCTCACTTCGTGAAGTTGATAAAAATGGCGACCCGCTTTCGCAATCTCTCAATCCAAAAACCGAAATCAAAAATGTTAACTCGTTTAAACATGTTGAACGAGCCATCGAATATGAAATTCAACGTCAAACAAAGCTCTGGGAGGCCGGTACGCCACCGAAACTAACAACAACTCGTGGTTGGAATGATGCCAAACAAATAACCGAGGAACAGCGTGTCAAGGAAGACTCCGCTGATTATCGTTATTTCCCTGAGCCAGATATCCCACCAATGAACCTTAAAGACATGGCAGATGAAATTCGTCATCAAATCCCGGAATTACCACAGGCCCGACGATTACGGCTAGTGGATGAATATGGATTTAAGGCCGATGACGCTCGACAGTTAGTTGAGTCCCCTGCTCTAGCTGATTTTACCGAACATGCGCTTTCTGAACTCGGCGCTTGGCTTAACGCTCATCCCGATATTGAGCCGGATGAAATGCCTGAGCGAAGAGCCAAACTCATGAAACTTTTCACTACCTGGTTACTCACAAAACTGATGGGGCTTTTGGCAAATCGTAAGATTGATATTCAATCAATGAAAATCAATCCAGAAAACTTTGCCGAATTTATCATGCTACTTAGTGAAAACCGGCTAACAGCCGCTAGCGGTCAAAAGGTGCTCGAAAAGATGCTCGACGACGGCAGCGACCCATCGCACGCGATGGATGATTTGGACGCAAAACGCATCGACGATGCCGATGCGGTCAAAATAATCGTTGAAACTGTGATTGAACAAAATCCTAATGAAGTTGAACGTTACAAAAATGGTGAAAAACAATTATTAAAGTTCTTGGTTGGTCAAGTGATGCGTGAATCTAAAGGCAAAGCTGATCCAAATACAGTTGCCAGAATTATTACTGATATTTTAGGATAAAAATCTTCCAACAAGTTCAATGGCCTGGTTGGCCGTGGTGATCCAATGGATGCGATCGTCTCGACTAAACCAGGTCATTTGTCTTTTAGCATAATGACGGCTATCACGTTTCAGAATCTCAATCGCGTCTTTTAAAGACATTGTCCCATCTAAAAAGGCGCAAATCTGACGATAGCCAATGCCAGTCATAGCGTTGATCTGACAGCCGTATTTATCACGCAACGCTCGAACCTCGTCAACTAAGCCCAAGGCAATCATTTTATCAACACGATCATCAATGCGTTCATAAAGAATTTCACGTGGCGTATCAATGCCGAGCTGCAGAACCTCGTATTTAGGTTCGTTTTTTTGTTGTTGAGCCGCTAGTGGCTGCCCGGTAGTTTCGATGATCTCAAGCGCTCTGACGACTCTACGGCGATTAGCTGTGTCGACCGTCTCGAGAGCGTCTTTATCTACCTTGCGCAAACGAGCAAGCAATTCATTGTCACTAAGTTCTTGAAACTCCTGGCGCAGTTTTGGGTTTGGTGCTACATCAGAGAAAGATAGATTATCAATCACGGCGCTGATATATAAGCCAGTACCGCCAGCCAAAATTGGCATTTTGCCGCGAAATAAAATGTCTTCAATCTTTTGCTCAGCATAAGCCTTAAAATCAGCCACTGTAAAATCCTCATTAGGATCAACCAGGTCAAACCCCCAATGAGGCACACCGTCAACAATGAGCGGCTTGTCGGCAAAAAGATCCGTGATCGAGATGTCCAAATCTTTTGCTCTGATCCCCTTCTCTTCAACCTGTTCTGGTGTCATTTCGGCTGTCTGATAACGAGTGCCTTTAGGTTTGGCTGTGCCGATATTCATCTCGCGATAAATCGTCCGCGAGTCAGTAGAAACGATCTCACCATCAAACTCCTTAGCGATTCTAACCGCTAAGTCGGTTTTGCCCGAAGCTGTTGGGCCGGCAATAGAGATAATTTTTGGTTTTGACATAAGACAAGTATGACAAATTTTTGCAAAAAGAAGAAGCGGCAACGGGCCGCTGAGGTTTATCGCGCTGGTAGGCGCACAAAGTCTCCGGGGAGACAAATGACAGTCGCAACAATTTCAGCGACGTCGATAATGGAGCGCAAGTGCTCCGGTTCGCAAGACTGATAGCTGCGTCCAAGAGCGAGATCGACCCCGCGATCGGTCAACCAATCATACATCTGGCTGCGAACCTCGCGAGGCAGAATCTTTAGACGATCCTGGGACCAAGTGCCATTACTGATGCTTTCGAGCACTTTCTTGGCTTGAGCAAAACGTTCAGGCTCGTCCGGCCGACCGATAAGGAACATGGGTAGGACGATCTGCTCGACCAGACGCATCTGGACCAGCGTGAAACGTCGGCCATCGCTATCGCTGGCGCTCCAGAGCAGCAGACGAGCCGTTTCCTTGAGCGGATGGTTGACCCGCTCGAACGGAACCCGGAAAACCAATGCGTAGCTCATGAAGCCTCCAAAAGCTGAATGTGCGAACACTATAACCTAGCGCTTTTTCGCACATTTGTCAAGATCATGCTAGAATAATATAGTAATATAGAAGGCTCAGGCATTGACAAAAAGCCAAAAAAATGCTATTCTGAGCCGTAAATTAACTATATAAATATGGTTGCCAGAGACAAAGGAATAGACCCGGCATACGCAGATTTGATGAAGGGCTCAGAAGCCGCCCGTAATAAGGGTTTGGCCGAACAGCGTGCAGAACTAAATGCACGCATCAAAGCGATGAAGGAGGCAGAAGCGGCTGGTAGAATCGAAGCCGCTGGCGCTCAAGCTGCTATTAAGGAGCTACGCCAGCAGGAAGCTGCTCTTGAGGCGCAGACAAGTGAGGATCTCGAAGCTTTTAAAGGTATGGCTGCGCAAGAAGCTCAAGGAGATCAAACCGGCATGTACGCTACAGAAACTTTAGACATGAGTGATTTTGACATGGGTGATATTAATTTAGGTGACGAAAAAGAGGCAGAAACTTCGACAGAAGCTGAAGTAGAATTTGGTGGTTTGGAGTACCTGGGAGAGATCTCTAGAAAAGATGCCGACCAGCTGGCCGCGGAAGCGGATCAACGCGCTGTAGAAGAAATCAATAAACGCATTGCAGAAGAGAAAGTTGCAGAAGAACAGCGACAAGCCGAATTAGCCAAGAAAAAAGAAGCAAGACAAGCAGAAAAACGAGAGTTAACTGCAGAAGAGCAAGAACGTGTTGTCGAGCTACAAAAAAAGGCTGAAGAGCTCATGACAGAGATTGGCCCAATGCATAAACGCTGGGCAGAGGTTGTCAATCGACTAAATGAAGCCCTACGTAAAACTCTACCTAGCACAGTCGAGATAGCTTATCTTGATCCTCGAGACGTGCCTGATTTAATCGATAATGCTAATAATGACCAGGAACGTTCTATGTTCCAAAAAGTTAGCGATGTCAGGGGTCGAAGAGAATTGTCAAACTTACTCGATCAATATGAAGAAGCTATAGATGAGATTGGTGAACTCGATCCAGATAAACAAAATGAAATACTTGGACGAAAAGCAGCATAAAAAATAAAAAAGACCGAGTCGAGTGACCCGGTCTTTTGTTTGTCTTATTTAATTGGCATCTTTGAGGCTTTTTGCGCTTCCTTGATAAGCTTCTTTTGTTCAATGACGAGATCGTCATCCTGACCAAAAATATTGATCTTGAAGTCCTCCCCAGCTACTTCTTTTTCACCAACGACAATCGTCCACGGAATTTTATACATGGCGGCGTTGCGAATCTTCTTACCGACTTTTTCATCACTTTCGTCAACCTCGATGCGTAAATCAGCATCAACCAACTGAACTTTGAGATCCTGAGCGAACTCAATAAACTGATCACTAACCGGCACAATTCTGATCTGCTCTGGCGCGAGCCACATCGGGAAAGCGCCGGCGTAATGTTCGATCAACACACCCAAGAAACGCTCGACTGATCCGAGGATAGCTCGGTGAATCATCACCGGTCTTTGCTTTTCGCCCATGTCGTTAACATATTCAAGCTCAAAGCGTTCAGGAAGATTGAAATCTAGCTGGACTGTAGCTAATTGCCATTCACGACCGATAGCATCCTTGGCAATAAAATCGATCTTTGGACCGTAAAAAGCGGCTTCACCGATGTCAATTTGATAATCCTTACCAATTCCCTCTAGAACATCTTTTAACGTGCCCTCAGCGTGTTTCCAGACTTCTTTAGACCCAAGGTATTTCTTCATGTTGTCAGGGTCGTGAGCTGAAAGATGGATCTCGAGCGGCATGTCAAAAGCAGCATAGAACTTAGAGATAATGTCATACATCTTCAGTGCCTCCTCGTTAATTTGATCCGGACGGCAGAAAACATGAGCATCGTCTTGAGTAATTGATCGAACGCGTGACAATCCCTGAAGCTGACCAGTATTTTCATCACGATAAACAGAAGTGACTTCAGAGAAGCGTAACGGTAAATCACGATAACTGCGCATTTTAGAAGCAAAAATCTGAGTATGGTGCGGACAGTTCATCGGTTTTAAGACAAAGCCCTGATCGGTCTTTTGACTGGAGACATGAAAAATGTCATCAGCAAATTTATCCCAATGGCCAGATGTCTTATAAAGCTCGTCTTTAGCCATATGTGGAATCGAAACGCGAGTGTAGCCGTGAGGCTTCATGAGCTCCCAAACAAAATTTGTGAGCTGATCGCGAACGATGGTGCCGCGCGGAGAAAAGAGCGGTAGACCTGGACCAACCAAATCAGAGAACGAAAAGAGATCAAGCTCAGCTCCGAGTTTACGGTGATCGCGCTTCTTAGCCTCTTCGAGCATCTTCAAGTAATCATCAAGCTCTTTCTGATCTTCAAAGCAAACACCGTAAATCCGCTGTAGCTGCGCATTCTTTTCATCGCCTCGCCAGTAAGCTCCAGCGACCTTTGTCAGT
>JBDRDZ010000062.1:0-6958 GCA_043820165.1 Patescibacteria group bacterium | reverse complement strand
TCGAGTAGGGCATGTTTTGCAAGGAAGGTACAAGGCTTTTATAATCGAAAAAGAAATTTACTTGCACGCGGTAATTCGATACGTCGTCCTTAACGCTGTACGGGCAGGACTGGTTAGACATCCAAAAGATTGGAAGTGGTGCAGCTATAATGCAACAGCCGGCCATAAAAAGATTCCGGAATGGCTTGAAGTTAACTTTACGCTCAGCTTGTTTTCCGATAAACTGGAAGAAGCTCGCATGAAGTATAGGCAGTTTGTGAAAGAGGGTATTGGAGCTGGCTCTCCGTTTGACGAGATTAAAGAAGGCATTATACTCGGCAGTCCGCAGTTTGTTGGTTGGATATGGGAAGAGTTTCAGGACTCCGAAGAGATTCGGGAAGTTGTTATTTCAGAGAGGATGATAGGCCGGCCAAGCTTGGCTGACTTGTTTTATGGGGCTCGAAGTTTGGAGGATCGTGGCAAGGCGATCTACATTGCGCGGGTGAGAGGAGCTTATTCGATAACAGAGATCGCAGATCATCTTGGCTTACATCGCTCAACCGTAAGCAAAATCTTTAACAAATACGACCAAACACCACGACCCACGACCTGACCCCGCTACCTTTGGCTTTTTCTCTTAATTCTTGAAGGTCAGCAGCAAACGTCTCTCCTTTTGGTACATTGAGAATTAAATCGTCCAACCAGTCACCATAAGCATCGTTTAAACGATTATAGACATTATCCGAGTCTTTATTGATCGATAAACCTCCAATAGAAAAATAACCATCTCGCAACATAAGGTCACGGAAGCGAATTAGAGTTAAAAACTCTTCGTCGGTTAAGTGCTTTGTTTCACTCTGTTTCATGTCTAAACTTTACTAAGTATGTAAACAATAGTAAAGTGTATGCATATTGACTGCAATAAATATGAGATTATCTGACAACGAAAAACGTGATGCTGTTAAGCTGATACAAGAAGGAAAACCTTTGCCTGACAAGTATCGGTTTTTACTTTTTGATCAAGATCGAGAAGTGGAGCTTGTTTGGAATGGAAAAACAAACCGAGTAGAAAACACGGTCCTGCCGTTTCAAACGATTGAACACATCGACGAGCCTCGTGAAGAGGAAAAGATTGAACAACAACGATCGCTCTTTGATACTTCTGGACGTCAGTTAAAAGGTTGGACAAATAAGCTAATCTGGGGTGACAACAAGTTTATTCTTTCGAGCTTGAAGAATGGCCCCTTGAGACAGCAAATTGAAGATGCTGGCGGATTGAAATTGATTTACATCGATCCTCCTTTTGACGTTGGAGCAGATTTTTCATTGAAGGTTGAAATCGGCGGTGAGGAGTTTACAAAAAAACCATCTGTCATTGAGGAGGTTGCGTATCGAGATACATGGGGTCAAGGCGCTGACAGCTTTATTGCGATGATGTATGAAAGATTGTTTTTAATGCGTGATTTATTGAGTGATAGTGGTTCTATTTTTGTACATTGTGATTATCGTGTTGATTCCTACTTACGGATGATCCTTGATGAAGTATTTGGGAAGGACATGTTCTTAAACGAGATTGTTTGGTCATACGGAGCAGGGGGAAACCCAAGTTCTTTTTTCCCTCGTAAGCACGATACAATTCTTTGGTATTCACGTGGTGGAAGTCAGGCGTTTGAAAAAGACTTAAGTATCATGAGGGTTCCATATGACGAGTCTACATTGAGTACTCATTATAAAAAAGTAGATAATGATGGGCGAAGATACCGTGTACAAACCGTCAATGGAAAAGACTATAAAACCTATGCCGATGAGGGAAAACTCGCTACTGATGTCTGGATGGATATAGGGGCACAAAATGCGACTTCACCAATTTCCAAAGAATCTACAGGATATCCTACCCAGAAGCCTGAAAAATTACTCGAAAGAATCATTTCTGCCACAACCAAAGAAGATGATTTAATTGCAGACTTCTTCTGCGGATCAGGAACAACACTTGCCGTAGCCGAAAAGCTAAATCGAAAGTGGATCGGTTCAGACCTTGGTCGTTTTGGTATTCACACTACCCGAAAACGAATGATCGGCGTGCAGCGTGAACTGAAGGAGAGTGGCAGGGATTATCGAGCGTTTGAGATATTGAACATCAGTCGCTATGAGCGAGAGCATTTCATAGGCTCAAATGAAAACCTGAGAGCTGATGAACAAGAACAAGTTCGTAAACGCAAAGAAAACGAGTTTATTCATTTAATCCTTTCTGCATACAAAGCTGAGGCCGTTGATTCGTTTAATAACTTTGTCGGAAAGAAACGGGACCGTCTTGTTGCAATAGGTCCAGTAAACACACCTGTTACATCAAGTTTCGTTTCAAGACTGGTAAAAGAATGTTTGGATAAAGGGATTTCAAAGGCTGATGTTCTTGGTTTTGAATACGAAATGGGGATAGATTTTGAAGAAACTAAAAAGCAAGGTGTAGATCTTAGATTCCGAGTTATTCCAAACGAAGTCTTTGATAAAAAGGCGGTTGAGCGTGGACACATTAAATTCCATGACGTCGCTTATCTTGAGGCTAAGCCTATTATAAAAGGGCGTGGAAAATTGAAAATACTCTCAATGGAGTTGTCGGATTTTGGTGTATTCTACACTCAAGACGATATCCCAAGCATCGAAGAATCTCTTCGTAAAGGTAGTAGTAAAGTCATTCTTGATGGTGGACAGGTTATTAAAATAACAAAGGACAAAAAGACAGAGATCGTTGAGCGTGAAGTTTTAACCAAGAAATGGACTGACTGGATTGATTATTGGTCGGTAGATTTCGACTACGAAGATAAAAAGGAAATCATTCGTACTGTCGATCCAGAAACTAAGGAAGAGAAAGAAGAGTGGACTGGATCATATATCTTTGAAAACGAATGGCAATCATTCCGTACAAAGAAAGACCGAGATATTGAACTGATAAGCGCTGAAAAAGAAGTGCCAACAGGCAGGAGAAAGGTTGCAGTAAAAGTTGTTGATATTTTTGGTAATGACACGACGAAGATCATCGAAGTAAACGTGTAATATGGGACTACATAAAGATTTTCCAAAAGACAAATTTGCCGTTGCTCATCCTGATACAAGATGGTTTCCAGCTGATGAGGATTTGCGAGAACAGGGCTATGAAAAGCTCCTACCTCCTCTTGTGGCAGGAATCCGTAAAGAAGTGCATGAGTGGCGAAAAAACGGCTACGAAGGTGCTTCAGACACCTCTAAGGCACTATTGAACTGGTGGTTTAAGGAACCTCATGTTATTTATGACGGGCATGGTCAATCGACATCCTTTAAATACTACTTTGCTCAACAAGAGGCTGTTGAAACAATTATCTGGTTATATGACGTTGAGGGAGTGCGTGGAAAATACGATCTGATTCGTCACGATGTAGTTGGTCGCCTCAGCCCAAGCTTGTTTGAAGAAGATTGGTTGCGTTTTGTTACAAAGATGGCTACAGGAAGTGGTAAGACAAAAGTAATGAGTCTTTTAATTGCATGGTCCTATTTCCACCGTCTGTATGAGGAGGACTCTGAGCTTTCAAGAAACTTTTTATTGATCGCCCCGAACATTATTGTTTTGGATCGTATTAAGCATGACTTCATTGGTTTGAAGATTTTTCATCAAGATCCTATCTTACCTGACAATGGTTGGCAGGGTCAGAATTGGCAAGATGATTTTCAGGTCACACTCCACATTCAAGATGATGTTGGAACAATTTCTGATACTGGAAATATCTTTCTTACAAACATCCATCGTGTGTACGAAGGTTCGGTAAATGATTCGAGTATTGAAGATGAAGATACAACTGAGTATTTTCTTGGTTCAAAACCTGTCACAAAAACGACGGATTCAACTGTGGATCTTGGTGAAATCATTCGAGACATTGATGAGTTGATGGTTGTAAACGATGAGGCGCACCATATTCACGATAGTAAATTGGCATGGTTCAAATCAATAGAAGATATTCATAACCAACTACTTCAAAAAGGCGGAAAACTATCTCTTCAAATTGACGTTACAGCAACACCAAAAAACAATAAGGGTGAGATTTTCGTACAAACCGTTTCAGACTATCCATTGGTTGAAGCTATTTATCAGGGGGTTGTTAAGCAGCCAGTCCTTCCAGATGAAGCGAGTCGTGCCAAGCTTGAAGAGGTTCAAAGTGCTTTGTTTACAGAGCGTTATAAGCATTATATTGATCTTGGTGTTGTCGAATGGAAAAAGACATATGAAGGGCTGAGTCATACTGGTAAGAAATCAATTCTGTTTATCATGACGGATGATACAAAGAACTGTGATGAAGTGGCCGAATATCTTGAAAAGACTTATTCAGAACTCAAAGGCTCTGTTTTGACAATTCACACGAATAAGAGTGGTGACATCTCTGAATCTACATCTGGAAAAAGTAAAGACGAACTCAACAAACTGCGTGAGCAAGCAAATGAGATTGATAATCCAGAAAGTCCATATAAGGTTATCGTTTCTGTATTGATGCTGAAAGAAGGTTGGGACGTAAAGAATGTTACGACTATCGTAGGTCTACGTGCCTACTCTTCACGTTCAAAAGTTCTCCCAGAACAAACATTGGGTCGTGGTCTTCGCCGTATGTTCTTTGGACAAGACGTTCCAGAATATGTGAGCGTTCTTGGAACGGATGCATTTATGGATTTTGTGGAGTCGATTAAGGCCGAGGGTGTAGAGCTTGAAAAACGTTCAATGAATAGAGATTCCGCTGCAAACATTCCAACAGTTATTGAAATTGATCATGAGAATGTAAAGAAGGATATTGAAGCGCTTGATATTGAATTGCCAATTTTAACACCACGTATTCAGCGTGAATACAAGAACCTCGCTGATCTTGACGTAACCAGTTTTGATCACAAGAAAGTTCAAATCAAACAATTCTCTCAAGAAGAGCAGCGTCATATTGTTTTCAAGGATGTTGTGGAAGGCAAGGAACATCACACGACTGTTCTTGATGCTGCAATAACACCGAATTATCAAAATGTAATCGGGTTCTTTGCGCAGACAATCATGAAGGAATTAAGGCTTTTTGGATGCTTTGATATTTTGTTTGCAAAATTGAAGCCATTTGTTCGTGATGAATTGTTTACAGAATCAGTAAGCCTTGAAGATCTCAATGTTCTACGAAACCTTTCAGAGCTGGAAGTAAAGAAAACAATCATTGAAACCTTTAAGAAAAAGATTAATGAACTTACTGTTCAAGATGTTGGTGATGCTGAAGTCAAAAATTACATCAAAGTAAGTCAAGCAAGGCCTTTTGTTGTTACGAATCAATCTTCGTTATTGCCGAAAAAATCTGTTTTCAACAAAATCGTTGGCGATAGTGATCTTGAGTTACAATTTGCAGACTTCCTTGAAACTGCACCTGATGTTGTTTCATTTGCAAAAAATTACTTGGAGATTCACTTCAAGATTGATTACAAGACTTCGACTGGAACCATTGCAAATTATTATCCAGACTTCTTTGCTAAGTTAAACGATCAAACTGTATACATCATAGAGACGAAGGGCCGAGAGGATCTTGATGATATTGAGAAAATCAAACGCTTGAAGCAATGGTGTGAAGATGCAAACGACCGTCAAAAGAAAATACGATACGAAATGCTATACGTTAAACAAGAAGATTGGGAGAAATATAAGCCAAAAACATTTAAAGAGTTGATCGAAGGTTTTGGTGAAAAAGAATAATTATGAATACTATCAATGAACAAGTAGACGCTAAGACCCAAAAGCTGGCAAATGACCTAAATCAACCTGTCATTCTGTTAAATCTGAAGACGGTTGATAAAGGTTGCTGTCTTGAATTAAGAAAGCAGCTTTCAGATAAATCTCCTGAAAAACTAACTGTAGTCTTGCAGACGGGTGGTGGAGACATTGACTCTGCCTTTCTGATTTCAAAGTTACTACGAAATCATGCCGATCTGTTACAAATCATTGTTCCTTTATATGCAAAGAGTGCGGGAACATTAATTTGTTTGGCCGCTAATCGCATTCTCTTAACAGAGATATCAGAGCTTGGTCCGCTTGATACTCAAATTTTTGAACAAAAAGATGGGGGTACTTCAGGTTACACATCGGCTTTGAACGGATTTAAGGCCTTAGAGCAGGTTCAACAGCATACCATTGAAACCTTAGACATTGCTGCAAAGTTGATTCTTGCAAGAAGCCAGATGAAAATTTCTGAAGCTATCAGTTTAGCAAGCGAATTTACTGGTCAGACAAGTGGGACCTTATACGGAAGTCTTGATCCTCAAAAAATTGGTGAGTATGCCAGAGCCTTAGAGATTGGAGAAAGATATGGCATAATGATATTAACAAGATATTGTGGTTGGTCTCCTGAGGATGCACAGAATGTTGTAAGGCATCTTGTAAAACAATACCCACATCACGGATTTGTTATTGATCACGACGAATTGCAGATGTTGGGCTTAAAAGCAGAGTACATTCAGAAGGAACATTCTGACGATGTAAGTAAAATCGGAGATTTGTTACTACAACTTGAATCGAATAAAATACAACTATATGAGCCAAGCATTACAACAGATACAGAAGTGGGAGAGCAAACAGGATCAGGATCAGGGGAATCAGGAGAGTAGTCAATCAATGGGTGATTTATTTCGTGCAGAAATTTTTGAAACAAGGACGATAGTCTCAAACATTGTAAATTCGCAGCAAGATAGTAAGTCAAATTTAAACCAGTCAAAGAGTTTTTCAAAAAGATTATTGGTAATATCCTAAAATTTGAGGTTGAACCTCGTTCCAATCCACCGTTCTGAACCCGTCCAGCACTCGGAGCCAAAGAAAAACGACCACCAATGCGTGGTCGTTTTTCTGCAAGAAACTCGGGGTCAGGTCGTGGGTCGTGGTGTTTTGTGCTAGAATAAGGGAATATGGCACGACCGTTACGCATACAATACCCCGGGGCTGTCTACC
>JBDRDZ010000061.1:0-5127 GCA_043820165.1 Patescibacteria group bacterium | reverse complement strand
TCTGATCATCTGCAACTTCCATGTTGCAAACAGTACACATTCCCATAAGATAATCATTATGAATTACTCAGGAATAATAGCATATTTCAGCTATTTTG
Organism: Patescibacteria group bacterium; assembly: GCA_043820165.1. Lineage (GTDB taxonomy): Bacteria > Patescibacteriota > Patescibacteriia > UBA9934 > UBA9934 > JBDRDZ01. The sequence goes on along the minus strand of JBDRDZ010000061.1, from coordinate 5,029 downwards.
TCAAAGGACGACTTTGTCAATGACGATTTTGCTATTTACAGCCAATAGCTTCATCGCGTTTTTGCAGATCCTGTTCTTTTAGTTCTTCTCCGTTCCAGATTGCTGAATAAACATACTCATACGCTGGAAGCTCTACGGCGTGATAGAATTCGCTGTGACGATTATTTTCATATACTCGATATTCAGTATAAGAACCAATGCAGCTTTCAAATATCGGAGAGTAGCAAATTTCATTGTAGAGGTTATATTCGCCGCTCTGAGTCACGAATTCGGCAAAAGTTGAGCGATGAGTTTGCTCGCAGCTAGTTGAATTATTAGTTTCTGAAAGATTTTCAATAGCTACTGGATTATCTTTTTTAAAAGACGCAATAATGGCGATAGTGATAATTGATATTGCAACCATCACAAAAAGAATGATCCAAGTTGTTTGTTTCTGTTTCATATCGATACTGATGAGTTGCCTGTATATTAGCATAAATAGATACATTCATCAGCTCTACTCCCGGTTCAAACAAAAACATCCCATGACTGGGATGCTTTTGGTACACCGGGTGGGACTCCTCCTTCGGAGCCGGGGCTCGCTGGTTCGTCAGGAATCTGTCAAACATCAGCTCGCCCTTCTCGTCCCAACGTAGGCCAAGCAGTTGGCCTACTCCCGGTTCAAACAAAAACATCCCATGACTGGGATGCTTTTGGTACACCGGGTGGGACTCGAACCCACGACCACAGGCTTAAAAGGCCTTTGCTCTACCATCTGAGCTACCGGTGCAAAGTGGCCACTTTATATCATATATTTAGAATAATATCAAGTAACAAATAGACGAGAACACAAGTTCTCGCCTTTTTTTATTGAATAATGCCTACCAAATCTCACTACCTTCGACGACATGGGTCGGACCATCAAGATCGAAGTACCAACTAGCAAGCACTTGCATGTAATTGTAACCATCAACCATAATCGAAAGAAAATGAGGATTTGTCAGCGCGGTATGTTGACCAACGCGAGAACTGAAGACGCCGTCAATGTCCTCAATATCATCTTTGATGATTTCTGCATACTCGTTACGGTATTGCTGCTGCATAGATTCATTTAAATCGTTGATGCCTCGGTTGCCAAGATGGAGTTTATCAACCTGATCAATATAGAGAAAGAATGGCGTTTCGATGTAGTCACCAGCATAAGCGGGTTTACGGCATTGCCAAGGTTCATCTTCATGATCTTCAACACAACTCTCATCTAATCTTGGATTGTGATAGGCCATAGACTCCTCGGCAGTGAGAGGGTAGTCTGGCTCATAACCTTCAGGTGGAGTCAGATCACCGGTCATATTCCAAGAACTATCGTTGATTCCAGTGACTCGAGCGTCTGGGAAACTTTCTGTGATTCGATCAAGATTATGTGTTACTCCATAACCACCAGCTGAACTACCGGTCAGGAGGATCTCATCAGCATTTTTTATGGTCGGACCAGGCATTACGTCTTCGTTTTGAAGATCTTCAAAGACTGAATCAACAATCTGTGCGCCAGCAAAAATTACATCTTGATTCATGATTTCAACTGTATTGTTTCCAGCCCAAACATCTGAACTGCAGTATTTAACATAGACGTGATTATAGTCGGCAAAGTATGGATTTTTATCCGGATCAGGTGACATGATGCCGCTGCCAGCCATTTGATTTGGATAGCTGCTTGAACTCATTCGAAAACGCTGCGTTTTCCAGCGGTCAATGCATTCCTCGTCATAACCACAGCTACCACCACCTTGAAGGTGAATGATCCAATCGTTTGTGTTTTTATTTTCTCCTTCACGATAATAGAAAACTGCTGCGGTACCGTCATTACAGACAGCGCCTCGTTCTTGCGCATTTTCAACTTCGTATTTTACCATCTTATTTGTCCGTTCTATTTTTGAAAGCTCAGACATCGGAATGAAATCATCAGGATCGCCTGGATCCTGAAGAGCGTAAAAAATCCCAACTCCGACACCAGTGATCAGGACCGCAGCCAGAAAGACTAGTAAAGGCGTTTTCATATTGAGAGAAGTATAGCATGAGTTATTGGAGGTCTTTTACACAATTATGATGTTTTCGTTTCACTTGACTTTGACATGGTTTTTCAGCTAAGCTCACGGCAGTTCATTCGAGGAGTTCATCATGACGATCGAGAAGACTGACACGCGTAACGCCGGCCGGCGGTTGTGGGACATTCAATGCGCACAGGGCACGCAGCTCTGCATCGGGCTGGATCTACATCATGATCACGATCCGGAGGCTGATCCTCGTGATCTGCCGCAGCTCGTGCAGCTCTACAATGACTACCACAGTCTGGCTCAGAACCTAGCGCTCGACTACGGCCGGAGCTTGGCTGGGTATGACATGGTTTGTGACGGCTTCCACGATGTCATCAGAAACCACGATTTGATTTGGGGGCGAAAGCCGATCAACCTCAAGCGCGCGATTCCGTTCATCGACGGCATGATCGCCTATACCAAGGAGGTCATCTACACGGCCTGGGGCGAGGGTATTCGCGTCTTCAAGATCCAGATGTCCTTCATGGAAGCTCTGTCGCTAGTCGGCAGCTATGTCCTCGAGCACATCGTTGCTTTCATTCAGTGGCTGGCAGCTCGCGATGGGGAAGAGTGCTTCATCATCCTTGACTGCAAGCGCGGTGACATTTTCTCGACCCAGGAGGCCTACTACCGGCCATACCTGGCTGCGCTCGACGAAGAGGTCTTCCCGGGCGTCTGTGGCCGCTACGACTTCGACATGATGACCGTCAATATGCACATGGGCACGGATGTGCTCGATCCGGGCCTTAAGTGGTTCAAGCGCGGCAAGGGCGCGATTGTCGTCAACACCTCGTCGAATCCGAGCGGGCGACAGCTGCAGAACTTACAGATCGATCAGCACTCACCGTGCTCCTTCGGACCGCCGGACGAAGTCAACCGTGTACTCGATTTGCTCGGGAGAAATCCGACTGTCGCTGAAATGATGCTGCACCTGACGGAAGTCTACTGTCAGGAAAACGATCTCATCGACGAGGACGGCTTCTCGCCGATCTTCTCAGTCATGGGCTCGACCAACAAGTTCGACTATGCTTTCCGGACGCTGCGTCCGAGTGGTACGGCTCTCATTCCCGGTTTTGGCCATCAGGGTGGGCCGTTCGTCAATGTCATGCCTTTGGCGATCAAGGAAGGTCCTCGCGCTGGTCAGATCGGCATCTGCTCGTCATCGCAAGCGCACATGTACCCGTGGATGAAGAAGTACGGCGGCAGTGGTGATCCGCGGAATCTCCGAGCTGAGCTCAAGCGAGCCATCGCTCAATTCAAGGCTGATGAACACGCTGCCTACGAGGCGGCGGGCATCAAGTTCCCGTTCTAACAGGGTTTCATAGAAATTCCAAAGCAAAAGCGGCGCTCTCGCGCCGCTGATTTTATATTACAACCTCAGTTGCTTTTGCAACCCAGGTTGCATTTTACTCTGTGATTAGTTTGATTGGTCCATCAAGTCCGAAGAACCAATTGGTCAGAATTTCCCGGTAGCTATAGCCATCTATTTTCATCGTAAAGAATTTACCAGAAGCAACAGCAGTGTGTTGGCCAGCACGTGGCAGAAATGCCCCTTCAATGTTTTCAGCTGATTCCTGAACCAGAACAGCGTACTCGTCTCTGAGTTCTTTAATTTCTGGATCTTTAGCATTACTCAGACCGGCGGTGCGCATCACTAAGCCATCAACCTGGTCAGCGAAAAGGAAGTATGGCGTTTCAATATAACTGGCAGCGAAAGCAGGCGTCATACAGCGCCATGGTTCATTTGCGTTGGCTTCAACACAGCTTTGGTCTAGCTGGGGATTGATTTCATCATAGCGCTCTCCAGCATCTTCAGGGTCAACGCTAATGTCTTCCGCATCGTAATCAGTTTCTTCCAGAGATATATCTAGTTCATGGAGCATACTCCAACCACTATCGTTGACACCTTTAACCTCAGCCCAGGAAAGTTTTTCCGCAGCACGATCAAGATTGTGAGTTAAACCAAAACCTCCCGCTGAGCTGCCAGTTAGCAGAACCTGTGTAGCATCACTTAAACTTGAGCCAGATAGACGATTATCATTTTGCAGATCGTCGAGTAAAGCATTAACTATAGCCGCACCTCTGAACTCAAAGTCCATCTCTTCTGTTTTAAAAATACCGTTACCAGTCCAAAAGTCGCTGCTACAGTAGGGGACATGAACATGATTGAAATTATAAAAATCAGGATTTAAATCTTCATCAGGTGACAATATTCCACTGCTAGTTTTGCTATTTCTGTAACTTTTTGAGGACATGAGATGATTTTGGTTTTCCCACCTTTCTAGACAAGCGTCTTCTCTTAGGCAGCCTCCGCCGCCTTTAAGATGAATGACCCATTTATCAACATTCTCATCAGAACCAGGTCGATAGTAAAAGACTGCCGGTGTGCCGTCGTTGCAGACCGCACCGAGTTCCTCAGCGTTGAGGATTTCATATTTAGTCATAGAATTGCCACGTTCAACTCGTGAAAGTTGTGAACGCAACAGTCCTTCGAATTCACCATCGCTTGATTGGCGATTGTAACTAATTGCAAATAAGCCACCAATAACCACGCCGGTGATCAAGATGGCCACTAGGAAAATAAGTAGTGGATTTTTCATATGTGAGAATTATAACATTTGTTGCCAAATTAAGCTTCTGTGCTAGAATAAATTCATATGGATATATTCTTAGGACTTTTAGTAATATTCGGTTGGATTGTGCCAATCGTTATTATCTTCGCGCTTTCGGGCATCCGTGTAGTGGATCAATTTGAGCGCGGGATTATTCTAACCTTCGGTAAATACACTAGTAGCCGAAAACCAGGTTTAACCTGGATTTTTCCAGTTGTGCAAAAGATGCACAAAGTCGACTTACGTATTGCGACGGTCGACATTCCTTCGCAGGAAGTTATTACTAAAGATAACGTAACAGTCGGCATCAATGCTGTCGTTTATTTTGCAGTTAAAGATGCATCCAAG